>DAHVFK010000520.1 GCA_027317055.1 Betaproteobacteria bacterium
CCGAGCGCTTTTTCAAGTCCGGCGGCGGATGTGCGCTCGTTTTCCTCCGCCTCGAACAGTTGCGAGGGCTCGCGGCTGGCGTCGGAGGCGAGGTATTGCGCCGGCGCGTAGGCGTCGTCGTCGGCCTCGTCGGCTTCGAACGCGATGTCCTGCCCGCCGAGGCGCGACTCCATTTCCGTCACTTCCTCGGGCTTGACCCGCAGCTCGGTCGCGACGCGCTTGATGTCCTCGCTCGATAGCGGCCCCAGACCGCGCTTCATCGATCGCAGGTTGAAGAACAGCTTGCGCTGAGCCTTGGTGGTGGCGACTTTCACCAGTCTCCAGTTGCGCAGCACGTATTCGTGGATCTCGGCCTTGATCCAGTGGATCGCGAACGACACCAGGCGCACGCCGCGCGACGGGTCGAAGCGCTTGACCGCCTTCATCAGGCCGATGTTGCCTTCCTGGATCAGGTCGGCGTGCGGCAGGCCGTAACCGAGATAGCCGCGCGCGACCGCGACCACCAGCCGCAGATGCGATAGCACCAAGCCTCTCGCCGCCTCCAGATCGTCGCTTTCGCGGTAGCGCCGCGCGAGCGCCTGCTCCTCCTCGGCGCTCAGGATCGGGAAGCGGTTGACGGTCTGGATGTAGCCTTCCAGGCTCCCCGTCGCCTGGGGGACGGGAACGGAGACCGGAACCGGCATGGTCATCGTCGCTTGCATCAGCATACCTCCTGTCTGGTGCAATTTTAGCACTCGCTCGGTTGGAGTGCTAAGCGGTCGCCGAGTTCCCTTTCCGTGGCGACAAAGGAGCTTTATTTTGGCTGAACTTCAAGTAAGTATCTACTCACTGACAGAGATGCGCCCAGCCATCCCAGGGCGCCGGCGAAGAGCATGACCGCCAGAGCGTCGCCTTGCGAAAGGAAGTCGAAGCGAAAACTCGAGCCGTAGGTTTGGGCCAGTGTTAGGACCTCGCCGTTGAGCAGAGACAGGCCGGCCCAGACGATGCCCAGCGCCAGCGCTCCGCCCGCGAGCCCCTGCAGCAGCCCGAGATACAGGAACGGCCGCCGGATGAAGGTGTCGGTCGCGCCGATCAGTTTCGAGACCTCGATCTCGTCGCGCTGGGTGAGGATCTGGAGCCGGATGGTGTTGAACGTCACTGCGACCAGCCCGAACGCGAGCAGGGCTGCGAGCAGCAGCACGGCCAAGCGCCCGAGCCGCGCGAGCGAGGCCAGCCGCCGGGCCCAGACCGCGTCGGCCTGCACGTGCGCGACCGTCGGCGCGCGGCGCAACTCCTGCGCGAGTTCGGCCAGCGTCTCGGGACTGGAGTCCCGCGCCCGCACGACGAACGCATCCGGCAGGGGATTGTGATCAAGGGCGTCGATGACGTCGGCTAGGCCTTCGGTCGCCTTCAGCTCCTTCAACGCTTCCGTGCGCGGAACGAAGCGCACCTGGCCGATGCGCGCGTCGGATTTGAGGCGCGCGGCGAGCGCGTCGGCGTCGCTCTGGGTCGAGCCCGTCTTCAGGTAGACCGATATCTGGGGCTCGAGCGCGACGCCGGCGGCGAGCGAACTCAGTCCCTCCAGCAGAGAATAGCCGCCGGCGGGCAGCGACAGCGCGACCCCGATCACGAGCGCGCTGACCCCCCCGCTCGCCTTCTGCGCCGCGAGTTTGCCGAGCGCGGCGACCAGGGCCCGGCGATGCTGCCGCAGCCAGGACCTCACGGCGCGGAGTCCTCCACCACGTGCCCTGCGGCGAGCCGCAGCACGCGCCGCCCGTAGCGCGTCACGAGCCCGAGGTCGTGCGTCGCCAGCAGCACGGTGACCCCGACCTGATTGAAGGCGACGAATATCTCCAGCACGCGCTGCGCGGCTTCGGCGTCCAGGTTTGCGGTAGGCTCGTCGGCGATGAGGATCGCGGGCCGGTTTACTACCGCGCGGGCGATCGCCACCCGCTGCTGCTCGCCGCCGGAGAGTTGCACCGGGTTCGCTTTCTCGCGTCCGAGCAGGCCGACCTTGTCGAGCGCGGCGCGGGCGCGCCGCGCGGCTTCCCTGGGCGCGAGGCTCGAGAACGAAAGCGGCAGCATGATGTTCTCGTACACGCTGCGGTCATAAAGCAGCTTCTGGTCCTGGAATACCAGCCCCAGGTTTCGCCTCAGGAACGGGATCGCCGCGGGCCTGAGGGCGCTTACGTTCTGGCCATTGACGATGACCGATCCCGTGCTTGGGCGCTCGATCGCCGGGATCAGCTTGAGCAGCGTCGACTTGCCGGCGCCGGAATGCCCGGTGATGAACACCAGCTCGCCGGCGTTAACGGTGAGCGAGACGCCCCGCAACACGTCCTGTCCACCCGGATAACGCTTTGAAACGGCGGAGAAGCTAATCAACCAGGGCCTCGACGAAATCGCGCGCAACGAACGGGCGCAGATCGTCGACGCCCTCCCCGACGCCGACGAAGTAGAGCGGTATCGCGCTCTTTCCGGGCTGCTTCGCGCGCACCAGGGCGATCGCCGCGACCACGCCGCCTTTGGCGGTGCCGT
>DAHVFK010000521.1 GCA_027317055.1 Betaproteobacteria bacterium
CTCGCGCTGCACCGGCAGCAGCGTGTAGCCTTCGGCCCGCACCGCCTCGGCGATCAGCGGCTCGATCAGCCGCCCGATGGCGACGCTGCCGTGCTCGTTCATGGCCAGGCGTACGGCGACCTTCGAGAGCAGCGCCGGCTCGCCCCACAGCCGGCCGTGGCGCGCGCACACCGACCCAGCCACCCGCGCCACGGCGCGCAGCGCGGCGCGCGCCGCGGCGTTGCGCTCCCCGGCCGCTCGCCCCTCCCAGTCGACAAGAGCGCGCGCGGCGAAGGCGGCCTCGAGCTCGGCGCCGGCGAGCGTCGCGATCTCGCGCTCGAGCCGACGATAGGTCTGCTCGATATCCTTCATGCGCGGCGCGACGTAGCGCTCGAGGAGGGTCGAGGTCATGGCGCGGAAATTGATCCCCAGGTCCTCGACCCGCGGCCCGTCGGGCACCGAGAGGTCGGCCATCACGCGCACCAGCAGCTCGTGCAGCGCAAGCCGCTGCGGCCGGAACGCGACCAATTCGTCGGCCGCGAGCCCGGTCAGGTCCGCCAGCTCGAGCGCGTCCTCGAGCGAGCCGAGCACGTTCTCGGGCCGGTACAGGGTCGCGAGCGGCAGCAGGCGCCGCGGCAGGCTCGATTCGATGCCCGGGTGCCAGGGGCCGAACGCCTGCTCGGTCATCGCCGCAGCTGCCGCGCGAGGTCCGCGAGCGGCGCGCACATCAGCGTGAGCGCAGCCGCAAAGAGCGGCCAGTCGAACGCCGTCGGCAGGACGCTGCCGAGGGCCTGCGCGCTCCAGCGCGGCGCGCGCAGCGCGTCGGCCATAAACGTGACCAGCGCAAGCGCGACGCCGGCGGCGCCCGCCGCGAGCGCCCAGCGGCCGGGCCAGAGCGCGCGGCCCTCGCGCGCGAACTGGCTCACCAGCGTGCCGCCGGCGATCATCAGAGCCGCGATCGACATCGGCGCGAGCACCGGCCCCCACCACGGCAGCGGGATCAGGAACAGCACGTCCCAGTCGAGCGGCGAGCGCGGCCAGCCGGTCATCGGCACGAGGAAAGCGTAATAGAAGACGTCCCACACGCCGAACGCGAGCAGGAAGTAGCCCATGCGCGTTCGCCGCTCGCGCCCGGCGAGCCAGGCCACCGCGCCGAGCATCGCGAGCGTCGCCGCCTCGCGCGCGAGCTCGATCTTCATCAGGTGCTGCGGCACCGGCAGCGGCGAGGGCTGATAGGGGTCGATACGCCCGATCAGGGTGCGCAGGTAGGCCACCACCGCCGCCTCGAGCAGCGCCATCGCGATCGCGTAGACCACGACCACGCTCCAGCGGCGGGGATCGCTCATCGGCCGCTAGTTCAGGTCCAGCGCGTGTTGCTTGAGCACGGCCAGCGGCACGAACTCGAGCGCCTTCTCGTGGGTGGCCTGCAGCACGACCTGCGGCGCGCGGCCGGCCTTCCAGGCCTCGACGAAACGCAGCACGTGCAGGCACCAGCGGTCGCCGGGCTTGAGCCCCTTGAAGCGCATCTCCGGCACCGGCGTCACCAGGTCGTTGCCGCGCTCGACGCTGAAGGCGATGAACTCGGCCGTCACGCGCACGCACACCAGGTGCGCCACTTCGCCGCCGCCGTAGGTGGCGCAGGAGCCGTCGCGAAAATAGCCCGTCAGCGGCGAAAAGCTGCACGCGAGCAGCTCGCTGCCGAGCACGTTCTTCTCACCGGCGAGCGCGGCGCTCATGGCGCGCAGCTTGCGAACCCATTGCACGATTCTGACATAACCTGACGTCCTGTTTCACACAGCGCGGCGCGACACGGCAATCGCCGCTTCCCGCCCCGGGTCACGAAATTTCCGCTTGTCGGTTGGAAGGATATATTGCATTCTGGACGCGGGAAGGAGAAGTATCGATAAAGAAAGCGGGAGCAAGAAACCAACGGGCAAGCAGATCACGTCAAAGTGAGGAGGAGGGTCCGATCATGGCAAAGTCTAAATCCGTAGCGACCAAGCGCAGTTCTGAAAGCGGCGCATCGCGCCGAAAGTTCCTCAAATCAGCGGGCGCAGGAGCGGGCATCGCCGCCCTGTCGTCCACCGCTGCATCGCCGCTTTTCTTCGCGCGCAATGCCTTCGCGGCCGACAAGGAGCTGAAGATCGTCCAGTGGAGCCATTTCGTCCCCGCGTACGACACATGGTTCGACAATTTCGCCAAGGCGTGGGGAGAAAAGAACGGCGTGTCGGTCACGGTCGACCACGTGCCGGTGCAGAACATACCCGCACGCGCGGCCGCCGAGGCGTCGGCCGAATCGGGACACGATCTTTTCGGCTTCAACGGCTCCGGCGGCGCCCATCTCTACCGCAGGTTTTTCATGGACGTCGGCGATCTCGTGCGGGAGACCGAGAAAAAGTACGGCAAGGTGTCCGTCATCGGCAAGCAGCTCGGCTACAACGAGGACGACGGAAGCTGGTCGGCGTGGCCCGATTTCTACATCAACTTCCCGGGCATGTATCGAAAGAGCCTGTGGGACGAGATCGGGATGTTG
>DAHVFK010000522.1 GCA_027317055.1 Betaproteobacteria bacterium
CGAACACCGCGTCGCCAAAAGACTGCGATTTCAGCAGCCAGCCGGCACCACGCGGCATAATCCGAGCTTCGGCATTATGCCCCAGCTCGTGCAGCGCCGTGCGGTGCCAGTTGATCGGTTCGAAATAGGCCTGCGGCGACGGGACCATCACGAAGTCCGGGCCCGGCGCGTAGAAGGCGCGGTTGCCGCCGATGCGGAAGTCGACGCCGGTCGCCCGGATCAGCGCCCCGACCCTGGGCTCGATCAGGCTCGGTGGCGGCGGCGGCGCAACGGCCGCCACGTCAGCCGGGAGGTTCTCGCATTGGGCGGCGTTGAAAACGGTGAACCGCTTCAGGAACGGAATGGCGGCGGCTTCCTCGCCGGTCTCGCGGGCGCGTCGCTTCTCGTCCTCGGGTGTGAAGCGGTCGGCATAGACGACAGTGGTGCCATGCTCGCCTTTGCGCACATTGCCGCCAAGGCCGAGCGCCTGGCGGAAGGTCAGCCAACTCTGGGCAGGAAAACCGTGCTCGATCACGGCGCCCCAGAGGATCAGGACGTTGATCCCTGAGTATTGCCTGCCGGTGGCGGCGTTCTTCGGCATGGCGAGCGGCGCCTTCGCCTCCGTCGTCCCCCAAGGCTGGACCCAGGGCACGCGGCCAGCCTCCAGCTCGGCGATGATCTTGCCGGTGATCTCATCATAGATGTAGGCGCTCGCAATCATCGCGGCTCGTGCTCGCAAACAGCGGCGTTTCCTGCTCGGATTAGCTGACAATGGAGCGCGCCTCGTGCTCACATTATCTGCCACTGTGCTCGCCATCATCGCGCCGTGCTCGCCAATGGACGATCGTGCTCACATTGGCTGCCAACGGGGATTCGGCTGCGCAAGCCAGGTACGGCCCTTCTCGCTAACCAGGGTTTCTGACGGTCCCCGGCGCGTGCTGCCCAGAGCCGGGCATCGAGGCACTTTCCCTTCTCAGAACTGTTCTTGATTGCTCTGTTCCGAAACGCTACCCATTGGACGGGTTTCGAGAACATGGGCGCAGGATGCGGGTCGGGTACGCCAGGGTAAGCACCACCGATCAGTCGCCCGAGCTGCAGCTCGACGCGCTTCGCCGTGCCGGCTGCGAGAAGATCCTTACCGAAAAGGCGTTGGGCGCCAAAGCGGATCGGCCCGAACTCGCGCGCGTCCTCGACGATGTGCTGCGCAAGGGCGACGTGCTGGTCGTGTGGAAACTCGACCGGCTTGCCAGGTCGCTGAAGAAGCTGATCACCACGGCCGAGGACCTCGAGGAACGCGGCATCGGGTTGGTGTCGCTGACCGAGAGCATCGACACCACCACGCCGGGCGGTGTGCTGGTGTTCCATGTGTTCGGAGCGATCGCGCAGTTCGAGCGCGCCCTGATCCGCGAACGCACCGCCGCCGGCCTTGCCGAGGCACGCCGCCGCGGCCGCAAGGGTGGGCGTCCCCCGGCATTCAAGGCTGGTGACGTCACCGCGGCGCGTGCCCTGATGAAAGAGGGCAAGCTGCCGGTGCGCGACGTCGCCAAGCGCATGGGCGTATCGGTCGCCACCCTTTATCGGCATGTCGGCAAGCGCACCGCCGAGGATGCCGCGGATGCTGTCGCCGCCCGTGGCTGACCACTCGAAGCGGCCGCCAGGGGAGGCGCTGGTGGACCTGCGCCGGCGCTTGGCGTTGCTGTCGCCGCGCGATCCGGCCCGCACCGAGGTGATCGCACGTGCGGCCGCGGCATACGGCGTATCGGTCTGGACGATCTATCGCGCGCTCCGCGAGCTAACACGGCCGAAATCGGTGCGGCGCTCCGACCACGGCTCGACGCGAGCGATGCCCGCGGCCGGGATGGAGCGCTACGCCGAGATCATCGCCGCGCTCAAGATCAGGACCTCGAACAAGAAGGGGCGCCACCTCTCGACGGCGCGGGCGATCCGGCTGCTGGAGGAGGACGGCGTCGAGACGCCGGACGGCCTGGTGCGGGCGCCGGCAGGTCTGCTCAGGCGCGCAACCGTCGATCGCGTCTTGCGTGCTTCCGGTCTCGACCATGCGCGGGTTACCCGACCGATCGCGGCGCTGCGCTTCCTGTTCAACGCCATGGCCCCCAAGCCCGAGCCGGAGCTGCCATTCCAGGGCATTCCGACCACGATCTACATGGACAACGGCCCGGTCAGCCGCTCGAAGGTGTTCCAGTCGGTGATGGGCAGCATCGGCGTGCGTGTGCTCACCCACATGCCGCCATCAGAGGCCGAACGCCGCACGCCCGCACGGTCGAAGGGCAAGGTCGAACGACCGTTCCGCACCATCAAGGAGGTGCATGAGACCTCTATCACTTCCACAAGCCGAAGGACGAGGCGGAGGCGAACCTCTGGATACGCCGCGCTCTCGTCACCTACAACAACGGCGATCACCGAAGCGAGCCGCACAGCAGGGTCGAGGACTGGCTGAAGCACCTGCCGCCGAGCGGCGTGCGCGCGATGTGCTCATGGGAGCGGTTCTGCGCCTTTGCGCGCGAGCCTG
>DAHVFK010000523.1 GCA_027317055.1 Betaproteobacteria bacterium
GGGGTCTACAACGCCTCGGACGATACGAACATGAAGATGGGCGAATGGCTCGACCTGGTAGCCGATCGCGCCGGCCTGCCGCACCCGCCCCGCGTCGCGCGCCGCGGCGCGGAGAGTAGAATTCCCGCCGCGCTGCTCTCGTTCATGCGCGAGTCGCGGCGCCTCGACAACCGAAAAATGAAGGAGACGCTGGGCGTGCGGCTGCGCTATCCGACGGTTTACGACGGCCTCTCGGGCGCGAAGGTGCCTGCTTGAGCGCGCTGCTGGTGCTGACCAATCTGCCCGACCGGGCGGCGGCGGAAGCCCTGGCGGCGCAGCTCGTGGAGCGCCGCGTGGCGGCCTGCGTCAACATCCTGTCCCCGTGCCGCTCAGTGTACCGCTGGCGGGGCGAAGTGCGGCACGAGGAAGAGCACCCGGTGCTGATCAAGACCACGCTCGAGCGCTACGCGGCGCTCGAGCAGGCGATCCGCGCCGGGCACCCCTACGAACTTCCCGAGATCGTGGCGGTCCCAATCGAGCGCGGGCTGCCGGAGTACCTGCGCTGGATAGCCGAGGAAACCGCTCCCGCATGAAGCCGTGGCTCCGCCTGTTCGCCGTGCTGGCAGCGCTGGTCGCCGCGCCGGCCCTGGCGCAGCTCAACCTCGGCGCATCGTCCGGCGATTTGCTCGAGCCGGAGAAGGCGTTTCAGTTCTCGGCCCGTGCGCTCGGCACCGATGCCGTCGAGGTGAGCTTCAAGATCGCCGACGGCTACTACATGTACCGCGACAAGTTCCGTTTTGCGCTCGACGGGGCGACCGGCGCGAAACTGGGAACGCCAGAGTTTCCGGCGGGCATCAGGAAGAAGGACGAGTTCTTCGGCGAGATCGAGACCTACCGCAAGGCCGTAGACGTCCGCATCCCGGTCGAGCGCGCGTTGCCGCAGGCGACGACCTTGCTGCTCAAGGTCACCTCGCAGGGATGCGCCGATCTGGGCGTGTGTTACACCCCGATGGACTCCACCGCAACGATCCGGCTCGCCGCACTCGGCTCCGGGCCCACTGCGGGGCCGCCGGCGCTCACCGACGGGCCACGCGCGGTTGCGCCGGCGCCGCGCTTTTCGCTATTCGCAAGCGACCGCGACATTGCCGCCCTGTTCGAGGGGAGCCCCTGGCTCCTGATCCTGATCTTCTTCGGCTTCGGGCTGCTGCTGACCTTTACGCCCTGCGTGCTGCCGATGGTGCCGATCATCTCGGGCATCGTCGCGGGCGAAGGCAAGAGCCTGAACAAGCTGCGCGCCCTGGCACTCTCGGTCTCGTATGTGCTCGGCATGGCGGTGACCTACGCCGCGGCGGGGGTGGCGGCGGCCTACTCGGGGTCGATGCTCTCGGCCGCGCTGCAGAATCCCTGGGTGCTAGGGGCCTTCGCGCTCGTGTTCGTGTGGCTGGCGCTGTCGATGTTCGGCTTCCACGACCTGCAGCTGCCGGGCTTCCTGCAACAACACGTTTCGAGGGCGCACCAGCGGCTGCGGGGCGGACGCATCGCATCGGTCGCGGTGATGGGCGCGCTCTCGGCGCTGATCGTGAGCCCCTGCGTCGCCGCGCCGCTGGCAGGCGCCTTGCTCTACATCTCGCAGTCGGGCGACGTCACCCGGGGCGGCGCAGCGTTGTTCTCCATGGCCATCGGGATGGGGGTGCCGCTCATCGCGGTGGGGGTCTCCGAGGGCGCGCTGCTGCCCAAGTCCGGGCCGTGGATGGAAGGGGTGAAAAAATTCTTCGGCGTGCTGCTGCTCGCGGTCGCGATCTGGATCGTCTCGCCGGTGATTTCGCCGGCGCTGGAGATGCTGTCATGGGCCGCGCTGCTGATCGGCTCGGCGATGTTCCTGCGCGCGCTCGATTCGCTGCCGGCGAACGCGTCCGGCTACGCGCGGCTGTGGAAGGGTGTGGGTCTGATGGCGCTCGTGGCCGGCATCGCAATCCTGGTGGGCACGCTTGCCGGCAGCCGCGACCCGCTGCGGCCGCTGGCCGGACTTACGAGAGCGAGCGCGCCGGCGGAGGCGCCCGTCAAGTGGATGCGGGTGAACTCGATCACCGAGTTGGACGACAAGCTGCGCGCCCCCGGGCGGCCGGTGATGCTCGATTTCTACGCTGACTGGTGCGTCTCGTGCAAGGAGATGGAGCGCTTCACCTTCAGCGACCCGCGCGTGCGGGCGCAGCTCGATGGCATGCTGCTGCTGCAGGCCGACGTCACCGCCAATTCGGCGCAGCACAAGCTGCTGCTCAAGCGTTTCTCGTTGTTCGGCCCGCCCGGGATCATTTTCTTCGACGACCGCGGACGCGAGATCCAGGGGCTGCGCGTCGTCGGCTATCAGGACGCCGAGCGCTTCCTGAAGACCCTGGCGCTCGCCACCGCGCCTTGATATGCGGAGCGCCATCGCGGGAATCGATCATGTCGTGATCGCGGTTCGCGACCTCGACCGCGCGCAGGAGACCTACGCGCGGCTCGGCTTCACGCTCACACCGCGGGG
>DAHVFK010000524.1 GCA_027317055.1 Betaproteobacteria bacterium
GGCGCATTTCATGGACGTCTACCGCGCCGAAGTCGGGGTCGAGATCATGCGCGAGGGTGAGGGCGGCGATTTCATGCTCATGATTATCGAGGGCAAGGTTGAAGTGCAGAAGCGCGACCGCTGGAACACGCCGCAGGTGATCTCCGAGGTCGAGGCGGGCCGCACGCTGGGCGAGATGTCGATGATCGACGGCGAGCCGCGCTTCGCGACCTGCATGACGATCGAGCCCACCCTGGTCGCGGTGCTGGACCGCGAGCGTCTCGCCCGCATCATCGTGGAACAACCGATGCTGGGAGCCAAGGTCCTGATGGAGCTGGTGCTCATGCTGTCGCAGCGGCTGCGTGCGACCAGCATGCGCCTGCTCGAGCTGCTGGACGAAAAGTCGCAGCGCAGCATCGACACCCTGTGAGCGGGCCCCGGGGCGGGGCGGGGCTGTAAGGTCGGGCGCGCTCGCGCGACTGAGTCTGAGCAACACCGACAAGGACGTCACCATGCACGCCACCCTCCCCCTCATGCGGCGCTACGGGTTCCCCGCGATCCGGCGCAGGCGGCTCGAAACGCTGCAGGTGAACCTGGGCTACCGCTGCAACCAGAGCTGCCTGCACTGCCACGTCAACGCCGGCCCGAACCGTAGCGAGGAGATGTCCGCGCAGACGATCACCGACGTGCTCGCGTTCATCGAGGTCGCCGGGGTCAAGCGGCTCGACCTGACCGGCGGCGCGCCGGAGCTCAATCCGCATTTCCGCGAGCTGGTGCTGCGCGCGCGCGAGCTCGGGGTGCAGGTCATTGACCGCTGCAACCTCACCATCCTCGAAGAGCCCGGCCAGGAAGGCCTGGCCGAGTTTCTCGCCGGCCAGCGCGTCGAGGTGATCGCGTCGCTGCCCTGCTACCAGGAGGACAATGTCGATCGCCAGCGCGGCAGCGGGGTGTTCGAGCGCAGCCTGCGCTCGCTCGTGCGCCTGAATGCGCTCGGCTACGGCAGGAGCGGCAGCGGCCTCGAGCTGAGCCTGGTCTACAACCCCCAGGGCGCGGTGCTGCCGCCGCCCCAGGCGCAGCTCGAGGCCGACTACCGGCGCGAGCTGGGGGAGCGCTACGGTATCGCGTTCACCCGCCTTTACGTGCTGGCCAACATGCCGATTCAACGCTTCGGCTCGACGCTGGTGTCGAAGGGGCAATTCAACGACTACATGATGCGGCTGCACGGCGCGCACCGCAGCGAGAATCTCGACGCGGTCATGTGCCGCTCGCTGATCTCGGTCGACTGGCGCGGCCAGGTCTACGACTGCGATTTCAACCAGATGCTTGACCTGCCGCTCGGCCTGGAGGGAAGAGCGCGGCCCCAGCTTTCGGACCTGATCGGGCGCGACCTGCGCGGCAACCCGATCGCGGTGCGCGACCATTGCTACGGCTGCACCGCGGGGCAGGGCTCGTCGTGCGGCGGCGCGCTGCATGACTGAGCTGCGGCCGGGAAGGACTTGTCCGGTCGGATATCGATACGGCGCGCAGGCGCTGGCCGCGCCCGCCGCGCTGCGGGTCGATACGCTCTGGGTCGCTGGCGGTCTCTACGGCAACGTGTTCGCGCTCGAGCGCCTGCTTGAGTTGTACCGGTGCGAGCCCGGGCGCAAAGCACTCGTGTTTAACGGCGACTTCCACTGGTTCGACGTCGACGCCGCAGACTTCCTGCGCGTGAACCGCAGCGTGCTCGAGCATTGCGCAATGCGCGGCAACGTCGAGACCGAGCTGGCGAATCCAGCCGAGGGTGCGGGCTGCGGCTGCGGCTATCCCGAGTGGGTCGGCGACGCGGACGTTGCGCGCTCGAACCGCATCATCGAGCGTTTGCGCGAGACTGCCCTCGGCGTTCGCGGCGCCGCCGCCGCGCTCGCCGCACTGCCGATGCACCTGGTGGCGCAGGTCGGCGGCGAGCGCGTGGGCGTGGTGCACGGCGACGCCGAGTCGCTCGCCGGCTGGGGCTTCTCGCAGGAGGTGCTCGCGCACGCGGATGGCGCGCAGGCCGCGCGCGATGCCTGCGCGCGCGCCGGCGTGCGCGTGTTCGCCTCGAGCCACAGTTGCCTGCCGGTGCTGCAGCGCCTCGACGCGGACCTGGCGATCGTCAACAACGGCGCGGCCGGGATGCCGAATTTCGCCGGCACCCGGTTCGGTCTGGCGACGCGAATCTCGCTCAGGCCGGGATCAGGCGCGCTGTACCGGGTACAAGTGGCCGGGCTGTCGGTCGAGGCGGTGGCACTGGAGTACGACGCCGTGGCCTGGGAGCGCTCGTTCCTGGCGCAGTGGCCGCCGGGATCCGACGCTCACCGCTCGTATTACCGCCGCATCGCGCACGGGCCGCGCTACGCGGCGGCGCAGGCGCTGCGCGTCGCGCAGGAGGTGACATGAGCAGGCCCCGGCTCGCGCTCGCGCTCGTCATCGTCATTCTGGTGGCGGCATTCTTCGCCGTCGGGGGACAGCGCTACCTGAGCTTCGAGACCATCAAGGCACAG
>DAHVFK010000525.1 GCA_027317055.1 Betaproteobacteria bacterium
GCTGTTCGGTGTCCCCCAGACATAGTCGCCGGTCAGGTTGACGTGCTCCCAGCCGAGCGGCGAGAGGTGGGCGAGCAGCTGGTCGGGGACGTCCTCGGTCTCGCGCAGGGCGGCGACGGCGCGCTCCAGATACCGCGTATTCCACAGGATGATGGCGGTGACGAGCAGGTTGAGGCCGGAGGCGCGGTGCTGCTGGTTCTCGTATGTGCGGTCGCGGATCTCGCCGAGCCGGTGGATGAAGACCGCGCGTGCCAGGCTGTTGCGGGCCTCACCCTTGTTCAGCTCCTGACCGGTCTCGCGGCGCAGCTCGGGGTCGCTGATCCAGTTCAGCGTGAACACCGTCCGTTCCAGCCGCCCCAGCTCGCGCAGCGCCGCGGCAACCCCGTTCTGGCGCGGATAGGCGGCGAGCTGGCGCATGATCAGCGACGCCGTCACCGTGCCGGTGCGGATCGAGGCGACGACGCGCAGGATCTCCGACCAGTGGGCGCGGATGAGGGCGACATTGATCCGGCCTGCGATCATTGGCTCCAGCGCCGGGTAGGCAGACGACTTGCCGAAGCTGTAGAGCCGGCGGTGCTTGAGATCCGGGATGCGCGGCGCGAACTGAAAGCCTAGCAGGGCACAGAGCGCGAAGACGTGGTCGGAATCGCCGCCGCCATCGGTGTGATGCCGCCGCGTCGCGACCTCGCTCTGGTGATAAAGCAGCGCGTCCAGCACATGCAGCGCTTCGCTCGCGGTCGCTGCGATCAGCTTGGTGTAGAACGGGCCGTAGCGGTCCGACATGTGAGTGTAGACCTTGAAGCCAGGCCGTGGGCTGTAATGCGCGTTCAGGTGCCCCGCATCGCGGCCGAAACCTGCCGCCTGGAAGAACTGGCCGTCCGATGACGAGGCGGTGCCGCTGCCGAAATGCGACGCGAAGGGTTCGCGCTGCTGCTGGTTGACCAGTCGGCGCAGCGCCAGCGCATAGGTCTCCTCGCGGATGTGCCAGTCCGAGGTCCAGGCAAGCTGACCGAGACTGGCGATGCTGCACGCCTCGGCCATGCGCGTGAGGCCGAGATTGAGCCCGTCGGCAAGCAGCCCCGCCATCAGGACGCGGCTGTCGGCCGCCATCTCGCCGGTGCGCAGATGGATGAAACAGTCGGGGAACAAGGTCCAGGTCGCGACCTCGGCCAGCAGGTCGGTGATGCGGATGCGTGGCAGCATGGCGTAGAGCCGAGCCGCCAGCGCCTCAGCCTCGGGCGGGGTTGCCTTCTCGATGGGTGCGATCTTCAGCACGCCATTGCTGATCGTCACGTCGGGCAGCGTGCCGGAAATGGCCTGGGCATCAACCGCCTTCAGCCGCTCGTCGAGCAGTGCTTGGCGGCCGGCGATGAACTGATCGAAGTCAGGCTCGACGGCGATCGGCAGGATACCGGCCTGCTGCAGCTCCTGCAAAGTTTCGGCCGAGATCAGCCGCTCCTCGAAGGATCGGTATTGCCGGCTGCCGACGACCCAGACATCGCCGGCGCGCAGCCGGTCGCGCAATTCCGACAATACGCAGAGCTCGTAATGGCGCCGGTCGATGGTGGCGCCGGGCAAGACGTAAGGCGCCCAGCGCTGCCGCACGAACGCCGTCGGCGCGGTTTTCGGCAGGTCAGCCCCGGAGCGATTCGCCTCGCGCAGCACCGCGATCGCGCGCATGAGCGAGGCGCAGGCGGGCACGCTCTCGAAGGCGAAAGCATCCAGGAAGGCGGGCGACCAGCGGCGGATCCCGGCGTAGTGCTCGCTGAGCTTCTCGAGCGTGTCGAACTCCTCCGGCCGCGCCAGCGCCTCGGCCTCGGCAACGCTCGTCCGGAAGCGCTCCCACGGGATCACCGCAGCGATCGCGCCATAGGCGTCCCGCTTGCCGTCATGCGCGGCGATCAGTGCGGCGCCGACGCGCGCATAGAGGCGGACCTTCTCGTTGATGGCCCGCGCGTCGGCCTGGAAGGCGCGGGCATGCCGACCCTCGGCCTTGCGGAACATCGCGCCGACCAGCCGGTCGAAGAGGTCGATGGCCTGGTCGGTCAGGCTGGCGGTGATGTCCAGCGTGGTGGCCACCAGCGTCGCGTGCCGCCGCTGGCGCTCATAGCCAGCGACATGCTGGACCGTGGTGCGGCCGGCCTCGCGGGCGAGCTGTGCCAGGCGCGCCTGGTGGACGAGATGGCCGCGGCCCGGCTCGATGCCGATCGCGCGCGCATGCTCCAGCCGCTCGATCAGGCCAAGCATGGCAGAGGGCTTGGCGGCCTCCGGCATCTGCCGCAGCCAGGCGAGCCAGCTCAGGCTGCTCTCTTCCCGGCATCCGGTGAGCGCATCGAGGCGCTTGCGCTGCTCGGCAGAAAGCCCGTTGGTCAGCCGCCGATGCGCCTCTCGCCGCGCGCCGTGACGCAGTTCGGCGCACAGACGCTCCAGCGCGGCGGGAGACGGAACGACGATGCCGCGAGCGCAGCACGCCTGCATCACCAGCTCGGCCAGAATGG
>DAHVFK010000526.1 GCA_027317055.1 Betaproteobacteria bacterium
GGGTACTGACGGTCGCGGTCGTGACCAAGCCGTTCGGATTCGAGGGCACCAAGCGCATGCGGCTGGCCGAGCAGGGCATCGAACAACTCAGCCAGCACGTCGATTCGCTGATCGTGATCCTGAACGACAAGCTCGAGGACGTCCTCGGCGAAGACGTCACGATGGACGATGCGTTCCGGGCCGCCGACGACGTGCTCAACAACGCGGTGGCGGGGATCGCCGAGATCATCAATTGCCCGGGGCTGATCAACGTCGACTTCCAGGACGTGCGCACGGTGATGTCGGAGCAGGGCATGGCGATGATGGGCTCGGCCATGGCCAGCGGGATCGACCGCGCACGCATCGCCGCGGAGCAGGCGATCGCCAGCCCGTTGCTCGAGGGCGTGATGCTCGCCGGCGCGCGCGGCGTGCTGGTGAACATCACCGCCACCCGCTCGAGCCTCAGGCACGGCGAGGTGAAGGCGGTCATGAACACCATCCGCAGCTTTGCGGCGGAGGATGCCACCATCATCTTCGGCGCGGTGTACGACGAAGCGATGGGCGACGACCTGCGCGTCACCGTCGTGGCGACGGGCCTAGGCGCGCATGCGGCGCTGCGCCAGCCCAAGCCCCAGCTGGTCGTGTCGCAGAAGACGGGCACCGACAACCAGCCGGTCTCCAATGGCGTCGATTACAACCAGCTCGACGCGGTGCCGGCGGTCATCCGCCGCAACCGTGCCTCGACGGTCGAGGCGCTGCAGCAAAGCGGGGTCGACAAGTACGACATCCCCGCGTTCCTGCGCAAACAGGCGGATTGAACGCGGACCGCAGGACGTCGTCATATGCCGTGCGCCCCGGGCGCAGCGCTACTCCTCCTTGCCGGCGCTGGGGCCGCTGTCTGCTACAATTCACAGCTAGGACAATAAGTTACCGATGCTCCGCCAGCGAACTCTGAAGTCTCTCATCCGTGCCACCGGGGTCGGGCTGCACACCGGACAGAAAGTCACCATGACGCTGCGCCCGGCGGGCATCGATACGGGCGTGATCTTCCGCCGCGTCGATCTCGCCTCACCCGTGGACGTCCCTGCGCGTGCCGATTTGGTCGGCGAGACACGTTTGTCGTCGTGCCTGGTGCAAGGCGAGGTCAGGGTCTATACGGTCGAGCACCTGATGTCTGCCCTTGCCGGGCTGGGCGTGGACAATGCCTACGTCGATCTCGACGGGCCCGAAGTCCCGATCATGGACGGCAGCGCGGCGCCCTTTGCGCTGCTGGTGCAACAGGCGGGCATCGAGCGGCAGGCCGCGCCGAAGCGGTTCTTGCGCGTCAAGAAGCGTGTCGAGGTACGCGACGGCGACAAGTGGGCCCGGCTCGACCCCTATCAGGGCTTCAAGCTCTCGTTTTCAATCGTCTTCAATCATCCGGTGATCGACCGCTCCAGCCAAGCGGTGACGATCGACTTCGCCGAGACGTCTTATCTGAATGAGATCGCCCGCGCGCGTACCTTCGGCTTCATGCATGAGGTGGAGACCCTGCGCGAATCGGGTCTGGCCCTGGGCGGCGGCCTGGAGAACGCGGTCGTGCTGGACGAATATCGCGTCTTGAACGCGGAAGGGCTGCGATTCGCGGACGAATTCATCCGTCACAAGGTGCTAGACGCGATCGGCGATCTGTACCTGATCGGCAAGCCGCTGCTGGGGGCCTTTTCGGCGCACAAGTCGGGACACGCGCTCAACAACCGGCTGCTGCGTGAGCTGCTGGCGGACGCGGACGCCTGGGAGTTGGTCTCGTTCGAGCACGCCGAGGACGCCCCCGCGGGCGTTGCGGGGCTGATGCAACAGCTGGCGTAGCGGCACGGGCCCGCGGCTCCCGCACGCCATGCTGCTGCTTCGGGTCATCGGGTTGCTGGCGGCGATCGCGCTGGGCGTGTCGGTGCTGCTCTACATGCTCAGCGGCGAGCGCAAATACCTGGGCTTCGCCTGGCGGCTGTTCAAGTACTCGCTTTTCGTCGTCGTCCTGATCCTGCTCCTGTTCCTTTCCGAGCGGCTTCTGGTGATGATGTAGCCGGCTTCGCGCCGTGTCGCTCCAGGATCGCCGTGAGGGCACTGCGCGCGGGGGAATCGCGCAGTCGCGCGTGCAGGGCACCGAGCTCGGACAGCCCTGCAGGGGAAATTTGGGACGTCTTGTGCGCCGCAACATCCTTTTTGCGTGATGTAGTTGGTTGCACCTTCACCGAAACTGAATTAACCTTTGTCCCTTGTTTCAGCAGAAATTTGACAAGGCTTTCGGAAAGTAGGCGAAGCTTCGCGGCGGCGGCGGAATGCGTGGCCAGAAGCACGAGCTTGCCGTCCTTGAGGTTGGCGGCATGAACCTCGGAGGCAAGTTCCGACGGGAGAAATTCAGTGCAAAGCGCCGCAAGCGCGCGGATTTCGAGCGCTTTGGCGACAACGGGCTGCAAATCGTCGTCGGTCGATAGGTAGCGGCCGATTCGGGGAAATCGCACGGGGGTTACATGG
>DAHVFK010000527.1 GCA_027317055.1 Betaproteobacteria bacterium
GTAGTAGATGACATTGTCGATGCCGCGGAAGCTGAGCGTCGGACCGTTCTCGTTGCCCTCGGCGGTGTGGTTGAACACCACGTCGAGGATCACCTCGATCCCGGCGCGGTGCAACGCCTTCACCATCGTCTTGAGCTCGTCGAGCTGGCATCCCGGCGCGCTGCGCGTGGAATACCCTTCCTTGGGCGCGAAAAAAGCCACCGTGTCGTAGCCCCAGTAGTTCGCGAGCGGCTCGCCGCTGGCCGGGTCGCGCCGCGGGTTGCTGCGCTGGTCGAATTCCTGGATCGGCATCAGCTCCACTGCGGTCACGCCCATCTCTTGCAGATAGGGAATCTTCTCGATCAGACCGAGAAAGGTTCCCGGATGCCCCGAGTTAGCGGAAGGGTGGATGGTGAGGCCTCGCACGTGAGTCTCGTAAATGACCGTCTCGGACCACGGGCGCCGCGGCCGCCGGTCGCCCTCCCAGTCGAAGCGGCGGTCGACGAGCAGGCATCTCCCGGCCCCCGCCACGGCGAGAGCATGCGGGTCGAGCAACGCGAGCCGCGGATCGAACCGGTGCCCTTGCTCGGGCGCCTGGGGACCGTGCACGCGGTACGCGTACGCCTGCCCCCACGCGATGCCGCTGACCAGCACGTGCCACACGTCTCCCGTGCGGTGGGTCGAGGGATCGAGCGCAACCGTCATCCAGGGCTCGGGGTCGCGCGCATCCCGGTACAGCAGCAGCTCGACGAGCTGCGCATTGCGGCTGAACAGCGCGAAATTGAAGCCGTCGCAGCAGTCGCGCACGCCCAGCGGGAGCGGGAATCCCGGGCTCGCCCGCACGTCGCCGCCCGCGGGCGCGCAGTGAACCGCGTCCTTCGTCTGCCGGACGATCCCGGTGCCCTCAGTCACGTGCCCTGGAGGGCGCCGGACGCTCGCCCACGGTGACGGGAAGCTCGAGCACCTGCGCGCCGCGCACCAGCTTCAACGTCGCCCGCGCGCCGGGCCGCAGCATCGCGGTCGCCTCGATCGCCCCACGCGCATCGCCGATCGCCTTGCCGTCGATCGCGGTCACGATGTCGCCGGGGCGCAGGCCGGCGGACTGGGCGGGACCGCCGCGCACCAGGCGCGCCACCACCGCGCCGCCGGCATTCGCGAGATTCAGTTGCGCCGCGGCCTCGGGCGTCACGTCCGCGATCTCGGCGCCGAGCCAGCCGCGCTCGACCTTACCGGCGGTGATCAACTGCTCCATGACCGAGCGCGCCACCTTCGCCGGGATGGCGAAGCCGATCCCGGCCGAGCTGCCGGTTTGCGAATAGATCGCCGTGTTGATGCCCACCAGGTGCCCGCTGGAGTCCACCAGCGCGCCGCCCGAGTTGCCCGGGTTCACGGCGGCGTCGGTCTGGATGAAGTTCTCGAACGTGTTGATGCCGAGGCGATTGCGTCCGGTGGCGCTCACGATCCCCATCGTGACCGTCTGGCCGACGCCGAAGGGGTTGCCGATCGCCAGCACCACATCGCCCACCCGGAGCTGGTCGGAATCGGCGAACGTGATCGCCGGCAGACGCCCCGCCTCGATCTTCAGCACCGCGAGGTCCGTGTCCGGGTCGGCGCCGACCAGGCGCGCGCGCGCCTCGCGCCCGCCCGCGAACGCCACCGCGATCTGGTCCGCGCCCTCGATGACGTGGTTGTTGGTGACGATGTAGCCTTCGGCGGAAACGATCACGCCGGAGCCGAGGCTGAGGCGCTCGCCCGTGTCCTCCTCCGGCAGGCCATAAAAGCGCCGCAGCAGGTGCTCCTCCGGCGACAGCGCGCGCCGGCGCTGCGCCTTCGCCGCGTAGACGTTCACCACCGCCGGCAGCGCCTTGGCCGCCGCGGCGCGAAACGACATCGGCGTGGGATAGGCGGGCGGGGCTTCCGGCGCCTCCTTGACCGCGACCACCGAGGCGGGGCGCGGCGCGGGCGGAGCCGGGCGCAGCCACTGCACGACGAACAGCGCAGCCGCCACCAGCACGAGCCCCTGCGCGAGGGCGAGCCAGATCTTCTTGAGCATTTCGCGCCTCACCCTGCTCGCGGCGGCGCGAGCCCGATCGATGAAGCCGCTAGCCCCATGGTCGCCATGAACCCGCATCCTCTGCATGCGCGAAGAGCCATTCGACAACCTATGATCCGCTCAAAGGTCAAGCGCGAGTCGCCGGACCGGTCGAAACTTGCGGCACAATCGCGGAAGGCAACTCCGGAGAAAATCCGTGCGCGCACCCGACAGGACATCCGCCCCAAGACCATCGCAAGCCATGCTCTGGCTCGGGGCGTTCGCGGGCTTCTACCGGCCCGGGATCGAGGAAGTGCGGCGCCTCGACGCGGTATCGAAGTTCCTCTACGCGGCGCGCAGCGTCATCCTGGTCATCTCGGCGCAGTCGGCGATCATCGCCGGGCTGCTCGCGCTCGCCGCGCGGCGCTTCGACCCGCTCGCCTTCGTCCTGGTGCTCGCCGGGTTCGTCGCCGCGCACA
>DAHVFK010000528.1 GCA_027317055.1 Betaproteobacteria bacterium
CAACACCGCGTCGATCGCGGCCTACGACGGCCAGATCGGGCAGGCCGCCTACTCGGCCTCGAAGGGCGGCATCGTGTCCATGACGCTGCCGCTGGCGCGGGACCTGGCGCAGTTCGGAGTGCGGGTGATGACGATCGCGCCCGGCATCTTCGACACGCCGCTGCTCGGCAAGCTGCCAGAAGAGGTGCGCCAGTCGCTCGCGGCGTCGGTTCCCTTCCCCCGCCGTCTGGGCACACCGGTCGAGTTCGCCCAGCTCGCGCTGCACGTGATCGAGAACGTCCAACTCAATGGCGAAGTCATCCGGCTCGACGGCGCGCTGCGCATGGCGCCGCGCTAGAACAGCTTCTTGTCGAGCGCGCGGCGCGCGAGCAGGAAGGTCGCCGCGTTCCACGACTGGCGCGGCATGCCGCTCGGCTTGCCGGTCAGGCCGTGGAACCACTCGTTGAACTCCCAGCCGTTGACCGCGTTGGCGCGCGCCAGGCGCAGCAGCTCGTCGCGCGCCGCCGGGCGCTTGCCGGCCGCGGCGAGCGCCATCACCCAGAAGCCGCCCACCATCGGCCAGATGCCGCCGTTGTGGTACTGGTGCTCGAAGTTCTGCTGATGGCGGCTCATATACGGCCGCCACAGCGGATCGCCCGGCGGGATCGGCCGGCAGGTGACGCGCACCGGGTGCGGCGCGCCGGCCTGGGCGCGCGCGATCGCGCGCAGCATCACCGCCGTGCGCGCGCCGTCGGCAAGGCCGAACAGCGCGGCGAGCAGGTTGCCGAACACGTCGCCCTCGTCGCCCGCGGCGGCGAGGTTGACGAAGCTTAGGTAGAGGTCGGGAAAGCCGCGCTTGCGGCGCGCGTAGTGCGCCAGCAGGCGCAGGCGCCGGTAGTCGGGCACGTCGCGGTCGCTCGGCATGAACAGCTGGTTGAAGTGGCGCCGGGTCGCCTCCGCCCCCGCCAGGCCGTAGAGCCGCTTGACGCGGTACCACAGCGCATTCGAATACAGCACGAAGCCCGAGCGCGGCATGATGTCGGCCCAGTCGCTCGCCTCGTTCTGCTGCAGCAGGCCGATGCGCGGATGCTCCTGGCAGCTGAGCCAGGCGAGCGCACGCGTGGCGTGCGGAGCGAGCATGGCGAGCGCGCGACGCTGCACGCCGTGCGACTCCAGCCAGCGCAGCGCGACGAGCCACCACAGCGTCGCGTCGATGCAGCCGACGTACCAGAAGTCGCCGCTGCCCGAGCCGCGGTCGACGAACTTGGGGATCTGCCCGTTGGCCGCCTGGCGCTCGGCCAGCGTGGCGAGGCCCGCGACCGCGCCACGCTCGAGCTGCGCGTCGCCCGAGAGCGCCATGGCGAGCGCGCAAACGGCCGCGTCGCGCGCGAACACCAGGTCGTAGCCGCGCCGGCTGGCCGCCGCGCTTCGCCCGGCGGCCAGAATTCCGCCGGGCCCGAGGTTCTCGCGCAGCAGCGCAAGCGCCTCGCACTCGCAGTCGGTGACCAGGCCGTGCACCGGGCGCCCTCAGTACAGGCGGGCGCGGAACAACCAGCCCGCGAGCGTGAGGCTAACCGCGCCGATAAGCGCCATCGGCCACAGCTCGTGCACCAGGATCGAGGCCGGCACTCCCTCGAGGAACAGCTTGCGCAGCACTACCAGGAAATAGCGCAGCGGGTCGAGGTAGGTCAGCAGCCGGACCGCGGCCGGCATGTTGGCGATCGGGGTGGCGAAGCCCGACAGGATCACGGCCGGCACCATGAACAGGAACGCGCCGAGCAGCCCCTGCTGCTGGGTCGCCGCGAGCGACGAGATCATCAGCCCCATGCCGACCGCCGAGAGCAGGAACAGCGCGAGGCCCAGGTAGAGCGTGGCGATGCTGCCCAGCAGCGGGATGCGGAACCACAGCACCGCGATGGTCGCGATCGCCGTCGCCTCGACCAGGCCGATGATGAAGCCTGGCAGCGCCTTGCCCGCGAGCACCTCGAACGGGCGCAGCGGCGTCACCATCAGCTGGTCGAAGGTTCCCTGCTCGCGCTCGCGCGCGACCGTCAGCCCGGTCAGCAGCATGGTGATCAGCAGGGTGAGGATGCCGATCAGCCCGGGCAGGAAGAACCAGCGGCTCTCCAGGTTGGGGTTGAACCAGGCGCGCGTGTCGAGACGCGCCGGGGCGCGCGCCAGCCCCTGCGACTCGCTCCAGGCGTCGTTGAAGCGGGCCACGATGTTGCGCACGTAACCGACCGCGATCAGCGCGGTGTTCGAGTTGCGCCCGTCGACGATCAGCTGCAGCGTCGCGGGCCGGCCGCTCGCCAGCTTGCGCCCGAACTGCGGTCCGATGTGGATCACCAGCAGCACCTCGCGGCCGTCCACCAGCGGCGCGATCTGGTCGTTGGAGAAGATGCGCGCGGCCTCGCGGAAGCTCGCCGTGCCGCGAAAATCGGCCTCGAGCCGGCGCGACAGCGTGCCGCCGTCCTCGTTGTAGATCGCGTACGGCACCTGGT
>DAHVFK010000529.1 GCA_027317055.1 Betaproteobacteria bacterium
CCCGATCACGACATGTAGCGCGACACGACGGATGACCGGTGGGCGACAGGCAGATGGCCGGTCGCTGCGCGGAGCCAAGATGGCCCTACCGGCGCTCCGCGACAAGGAGAAATGTCGCCGCTGGTGCGAGGATCATGTGAACGGCAGGGCGGGTCGGGCTGATGGATTTGTGGACAACGCAAGCGCGTTCCCTCCGCTGGCATTCCAGCCGGCCCAAGCGGGCCGCCCGGAACCTTGGCCAGCTCCGCCCACAACTCCACAGCCGCCACATCAACAGAAGCTTAGTTTATATTGGAAGAGAGGAGATCGCTACGCATTGCCGACGGGAGGAACGTCAGCGGCCGTCGGAGGAGCCGCGGGCGTGTTGGGTTGTTGCCCATCACTGTCGCGCTTGCTGTCGCTGGTGCTTTTGAGCTTGCGTGTCGTACGAGCGGTGGCGGCCTTGCCGGTAGCTTTCGACGTTCATCTCGAAAATCGTCGAGTGATGGACCAGGCGGTCGACGGCCGCGAGCGTCATGGCGGCATCTGGAAAGACGCTGGTCCACTCGCCGAATGGATGATTTGCCGTGATCATCAAGCTGCGCCGTTCGTAGCGGGCCGCGATCAGCTCGAACAGCACCGAGGTCTCGGCCTGGTCCTTGCGGACGTAGCAGAGATCCTCGAGGATCAACAGATGGTATTTGTCCAGCTTCTCGATGGCGCTCTCCAGCGACAGCGTCTGACGCGCCTGCTGCAGGCGCTGGACGAGGTCGGTGGTTCGGGTGAACAGCACGCGGTAGCCGGTTTCGATGAGGGCATGACCGAAAGCGGCACTGAGGTGCGACTTGCCGGAGCCGGATGGGCCGAACAAGAGGATCGTGCCACCCCTGTCGATCCAGCCGTCGCCGGTGACCAGCGCCGCGACGTGGGCACGACTGACCATGGGCACGGCGGCGAAGTCGAAGCTGTCCAGCGTCTTGCCCGGCGGCAGGCGCGCCTCGATCAGGTGTCGCTGGATGCGCCGCTGGGAGCGCTCGGCGAGTTCCAGTTCGGTGAGGGTCGCCAGCAGCCGGGCCGCCGGCCCACGCTTCGCGATCGGCGCGCTCGGTGAAGGTCTGCCACATCGCGGCGATGGTCGGCAGCCGCAGCTCACGGAGCAGCAGCGGCAGCCGCGCGGTATCGACGGCGCAAGGTCAGGACAAGGCTCTGGCCGACGAAGCATTCCAGACGGTCGTCATACAGTCGCACTCGCAGCCGGAAGCCGATCAGGCGGGAGGGCCTTCATGCCGCTTCGCGGCATGTCCCTCCGGGGGATCGCTTCGCGATGGTGTAGAACACCTTGCGCAGAACGAAACCGCTGCTGGAGGTGACGAACACCGTGGCCTCGTGGTAGTCGGTGGTGCGTCGGGGTGGCAGTGGCCGAAGGACGGCGCACTCCAGCTGCACCATCTTGCTGCGGCGGGCGTTCCGGCGGCCGATGAAGTCGGCGATCCAGGCACGATAGGCGTCGAGACTGTCGAAATCGGCGCTGCCGCGCAGCAGCAGAGCCTGCCCGACGCCGCGCTTTGAGGTGACCGTGGTGGCTCTCGACCGTGCCGTTCTCGTGTGCAATGCCGGCGTTGTTGCGGGTCGGCGTCATCTCGTAATGGGTGCACAACGCCTCGTAGCGACGCGTCTGGTCGGCGCGGGCGTCGTCGTCGAGATTGCGGAACGCCGCGGAGAGGCTGTCGGAGCGGTGCTCGGCCGGCACGCCGCCGAGGGACCAGAGCGCGTTCTGCAGACCGACCGCGAGTGCCGTGAAGCTCTCGCCGCCGAGCACCGGCTCGGCATGCTCCCAGGCGGAGTAGGCCAGGATGAAGGTAAGCGTCAGCCATTGGCCGCGGTGTTGAGGGTGGCCTGCGACGTGGTGTGCGGCTACTCTGTCCAGAGCCAGGGGAGCAGGGCATCGATGTTGTTGATTGGATGATCGGCGATACGTCCGAGGACGTCGGTGAGGTATTTCTGCGGATTGATGCCGTTCATTTTAGCGGTTTCGGTGATGGTGTAGAGGCAGGCGGCGCGCTGTCCGCCAGCATCGGAGCCGCAGAACAGATAGTTCTTTCTGCCCAGAACTGGGACACGCATGCCGCGCTCAGCGGCGTTGTTGGGTGTGCCTTGCCAAGGTGCACCATTCTCCCCGGTGGAAATCCGGGCCGGCAAACTCTCGCTCCAGCCGGAAGCACTCGGGGCGGATCAGGAGGCGACGAATGGTCTGAAGCACTCCGAGAGAAAGGCCCCGTAGGGGGTCAGCGGACCGTGCGGGCCGCAACGTGATTGAACATCGAGCAGGCCTCGAAACGGCCAATGTGGGAGCCGACCCGCCCTAATAACGGGGAAGGCCGTCGTCGTCGGTGAAGCGAGCGAGACACGCAGCCGGCGATCCCACCGGGGTAATGATGGCAGCACGCACGGGACATGAATGGTGCGCAACAAGGGAAGTCTGCGATCGTGGTGGGGAGCG
>DAHVFK010000052.1 GCA_027317055.1 Betaproteobacteria bacterium
CTCATAATCCAAGCGACCTACATCGCCAAGACCGTCGCTGCGGAGCGCATGACTGAGGGAATTACCTGGTCGGCAACCGCAATGTTGAGCGGCATCGCGGTTGGCCTCGCCGCTGGCGGCATGCTCCTCGAGTTCGGCCGCGCGTCGCACGCCATGGCAATTGCTGCCGCATGTTCGCTGTTAGCTGCAGCTTGGGCAGGCCGAACGCTCCACCTACCGGGTAATTGAGGCATGATAAGCGCTCAATCTCCTCTGCTTGGCGCATCATGCGTAACATGCTTCGTAAGCATCTGTTATAAAACAGTATTATGGACTCTACGTTAATCGTACGTCACACGCGGCCAGCAGATATCGCTCAGATCATGGATATCCAGACTCGGGTCTATCCGAAGATGGGCGGATGGCGCCAAGATCAGCTCGAGAGCCAACTCGCGACCTTTCCCCAGGGCCAAGTTTCACATGCGTAGAGGATCGCGTGGTCGGCGTCGCGAGCTCGCTGATCGTGCACTGGGGGGACTACGGTGTACAGCACAGCTGGAAAGAAGTAACCGGAAGCGGAACATTCGACACTCACGACCCAACCGCCCGGACGCTCTACGGAGCAGAAGTGTTCGCTGACCCGGCGTTCCGACGACTGGGTATCGGCAAGAAGCTCTACCAAGCGCGGCGGCGCCTGTGCCGTGCCATGAATCTACGCCGAATCATGGCCTGCGGACGGATGCCCAACTACCACCGCTACGCGACGCAGATGTCCCCCGAGTCTTACGCAATGCGCGTGATATGGGGGGACTTACCGGACCCCGTGCTGCGATTCCAATTGCGGGAGGGGTTCCAGTACTGCGGAGTGGTTCATGGCTACCTACCCTCGGACGATGAGTCCGTCGGAAACGCCACAATCATCGTCTGGATTAACGACCGCTATAAGTCAGATAAGCCAACTACGGTTCCGGAGGGCCCGATCCTTTGAAAGCTCGAATCGCCGCGATTCAATACATGCTGCGCCCTATCACCGGATGGAACGACTTCGAGCGCCAAGTTCACTATGTCCTCGGCGCCGCGGGCGACTACAAACCGCATTTCGTACTGCTGCCGGAAATTTTCACGACGCAGTTGATGTCGCTGCTTCCCCGGCAGGAAGTTCATTCCGCCGTACGCGCGCTCGATGGTTTCACCGAGCAGTACAAGACGCTCATGCGCGAACACGCAATGCGCTACGGCTTCTACCTCATCGGCGGCAGTCATCCGGTCCTTCGCGACGGCGAACTCTTCAACACCGCCTTCCTATTTTCGCCGCACGGTGAGATCTACACCCAGGACAAGATTCACCGCACACGGTGGGAGCGGGAACGCTGGGAAACAAGCCCGGGGCGCGAGCTAAATCTGTTCGAGACCGAGTTCGGCGATATTGCCATCCTGGTCTGCTACGACGCCGAGTTTCCAGAACTCGCCCGCATGGTATGCGACTCGGGCGCGGACATCCTATTTGTTCCTTCGAGCACCGACGATCGCCAGGGATTCTGGCGCGTGCGCTACTGCTGCCATGCGCGGGCGATTGAGAACCAAGTCTACGTCGCAATGGCGAGCACCGTCGGTGCCTTGCCCGAGGAGGGCCTGGGACTGCACTACGGCCAGGCAAGCATTCTCACGCCTTCCGATTTTCCGTTCTCGCGGGACGGTATCGCCGCCGAAGGCATCGCGAACACTGAACAGATTGTGATCGCTGACGTGGATCTCGAGTTACTGTTCGAAAACCGACTGAACGGCACAACCATTCCGTTGTACGACAAGCGGATTGATGTCTACCAGGCACCAGTCCGGGTCACCAGGACCGCGCCTGGCCGGCCGACGGTGGGTCCGCGCGTTCCGGTTACGCGCTAACGTCGCGGGCAATTACGCCGCAAGCGATTCCTGAAGCTTCTCGCGCCTTCGAGCCAACTCGCGCGGCAAGTGTCCGCCCAGCCTACCAAGCAGTTCATCGTGCGAGCCGAGTTCGCTGCGCCAGGCTGTACCGTCCACAGCTGAGATCTCTGCGTACTTCTCGCGCCCGAAAATCTCAAGCCCTACCCACGCCATGTCCTCGAAGCGCGGCATGATGCCAAGCGGCGTTTCGAACCCATCGGCACGACCGTGGCAGCGCTCGACGATCCAGGCCAGCACGCGCATGTTCTCGGAGAACCCGGGCCAGATGAACTTGCCGTTCGCGTCGCGACGGAACCAGTTGACGCGGAAAATCTTCGGCGGATGGTGCACGGCCCTTCCCATCTCCAGCCAGTGCGCGAAGTAGTCTCCCATGTTGTAACCGCAAAACGCGAGCATCGCCATCGGGTCCCGGCGCACTACGCCGACCTTGCCGGTAATCGCTGCGGTCGTCTCGGAACCAAGCGTCGCGCCCATGTACACCCCGTCTTCCCAGGTCGGCGCCTGAACCACCAACGGTACCGTGGTCGATCTCCGCCCGCCGAAGATGAAGGCGGAAATCGGCACCCCGGCCGTGTCCTCCCATTTCGGATCCATCGAGGGACACTGCGCGGCAGCAACGGTGAAGCGCGCGTTCGGATGCGCGGCCGTGCGGCCGCAATTCGGGGTCCAGTCCTTGCCCCGCCAGTCGACCAGGCGCGCCGGCGGCTCCGCGGTCATGCCCTCCCACCACACGTCGCCCTCCGGCGTAAGCGCAACATTGGTGAAGATCACGTTTTCGCGCAGCATCTTCATTGCGTTCGGATTTGTCGCCTCGGAGGTACCCGGGGCGACGCCGAAGAAACCCGCTTCCGGATTGATGGCGTAGAAGCGCCCATCGTGGCCCGGCTTGATCCACGCAATGTCCTCGCCGATCGTCGTCACTTTCCAGCCTTTGAACGCGGCGGGTGGTATTAGCATCGCGAGATTGGTCTTGCCGCAGGCGCTTGGAAACGCGGCAGAGACATACGACTTCCCGCCCCGCGGCGACTCGACGCCGAGAATCAGCATGTGCTCGGCGAGCCAACCCTCGTCTCGTGCCATCACCGACGCAATGCGCAGTGCCAGACATTTCTTGCCCAGCAGCGCATTGCCGCCGTAGCCGGAGCCGAATGACCAGATTTCGCGCGTTTCCGGAAAATGGACAATCCACTTATCATTTTCGTTGCACGGCCAGGCCATGTCCTTCGCACCCGGCGCGAGCGGCGCGCCCACAGAGTGCATGCACGGCACGAAATCGCCGTCCTCACCGAGCCACTCGGCCACTGCCTGTCCCATTCTGGTCATGATCCGCATGTTGACCACGACGTAGGCCGAGTCGCTTAGCTGTACGCCGATTTGCGCTATGTGCGAACCGATCGGACCCATGGAGAACGGCATCACATACATCGTGCGCCCCCGCATACAGCCGTCGAACAGCCGATTCATCGTGCCGCGCATCTCCTGCGGATCGACCCAGTTATTGGTCGGACCGGCGTCCTCCTTGCGCGTGCTGCAGATGAAAGTTCGGTCCTCCATGCGCGCGACATCTGTCGGGTGCGAGCGCGCCAGATAACTGCTTGGGCGCAGCTTCGGATCGAGCTTGATGAAAGTGCCGCTGGCGACGAGCTCCAGGCACAGACGATCGTATTCGGCCTGCGACCCGTCGCACCAGACCACGTGCGCCGGCTTCGTAAGGCGCACCATGTCGCCCACCCATTTCCGAAGTCCCGCGTGACGGACCCAATCGGGAGCGCGCGAATCGTCGACTTGAGCTGGCTGGGGATTGGTCATCTCGACGTCTCCTAGAAAGCAAAACGGCCCTGACTTTCCCGGGCCGGCATCTTATAGTTATTTTGGCTGTGATTTAATTGTAGCACCCGCCTGGGTCGCTATTTTCCGATGCAGAATCGAGCAAATATCTCCCCAAGCAAATCATCGGGCGTGAACGCACCGGTGATTTCCGTCAGTGCGCTATGCGCAAGACGCAATTCCTCCGCGAAGAACTCCCAGCGCTCGAGCTGCAGGGCCGCTTCCTCCAAATGCCGCCGCGCGAGCGCCAGAGCGCGCAAGTGCCGCTCGCGCGCGAGAAAGGTCGATTGCCCATCGCCGCTCCAACCTGACGCCTCCAGCAGCATTCGGCGCAGATCCTCCAGCCCCGCGCCAGTCTTGGCGGAGACCCAAACCTCATTCGAGGCCGACGGCCGTCGCCCCGCGGGCACGCCGGGCGCAAGGTCGACCTTGTTGTACACCAGGATACGTACGCCCTCTTCCGGTAGCCGAGCAAGCATCTCGTGCTCATCCGGTCCAACCTCGGCATGGGCCTCGAGCACCGCCAGCACTATGTCCGCGCGGGCAACCTCGCGCCACGCGCGCTCCACCCCGATGCGCTCCACCTCGTCGGGGGACTCGCGAAGGCCCGCGGTGTCGACGACGATGATCGGAACTCCGTCGATCTGAATGGCTTCGCGCAGCGCATCGCGCGTCGTACCCGCGACCGGCGTCACGATGGCTCGCTCCTCGCCGGCAAGCTTGTTGAGCAAGCTCGATTTTCCGACGTTCGGACGTCCGGCGAACACCACGTGAATGCCGCTGCGCAGGAGGCTGCCCCGCTGACTCTTGGCCAATACCTCATCGAGGGATGCCCGAACTCTTGCCAGACGCGCGCGCGCCTCTTCCAGGTGCAGCTCGTCCACTTCCTCCTGCGGGAAATCGAGCACCGCCTCGGTCAAGGCACGCAGCTCCGTCAGTTGCGCCGAGAGGGTATCGACCGCTGTCGAGAACTCCCCCGCCAATGAGCGCAGCGCCGATCGTGCCGCTTCTCGGCTCGCCGCATCGATCAAGTCGGCAACCGCCTCCGCCTGAGCAAGATCAAGCCTGCCTTCGAGGTAAGCGCGCCGGGTGAACTCTCCCGGATGTGCGATGCGAGCCCCCGCGTCGAGGCAGGCGCCAAGCAGCATCTGCATCACTACGGGCCCGCCGTGCCCCTGGAGCTCGAGTACGGGTTCGCCGGTGTACGACCGCGGCGCTGGAAAATATATGGCAATGCCACGGTCGAACCTTTCGCCCCGGGAATCAAAGAAACTGCGGTAGACCGCGCGGCGCGGCGCTGGGAGCCCGCCAAGGATGGAACGGGCGATCTCCGCTACGCCGGGTCCCGATACGCGCACCACACCGATACCAGCTCGGCCGGACGGCGTAGCGATCGCGGCTATGGTGTCGCGCCCGTGGCCTCGCGCAGAGCTGTCCTCAGCGCTTGCCATGGGCAGGTTTGTCGCGGATGAACATCCGCTGGATCTGCCACTGCTGAAGGATGGAAAGGATGTTGTTCACCAGCCAGTAGAGAACGAGTCCAGCCGGGAAGAAGAAGAAGAACACGCTGAAGACGAACGGCATGAATGTCATCACCTTCGCCTGCACGGGATCGGGAGGCTTCGGATTCATCCGCGTCTGAATCACCATGCTAATGGTCATCAGGATCGGCAGCACGTAGTAGGGATCAAGCGCCGAGAGGTCCTTGATCCAGAATATGAACGGTGCATGCCGAAGCTCGATCGCCGCGAGCAACGTCCAGTAGAGGGCGATAAAGACCGGGATCTGCACCAGGATGGGAAAACAGCCTCCGAGCGGATTGATCTTCTCCGTCTTGTACAACTCCATCATCGCCTGGTTAAGCTTTGCTCGATCGTTGCCGTACATCTCGCGCAGCTTGGTCAGGCGTGGCGTGACGAGCTTCATCTTCGCCATTGACTTGTAGCTCGCGGCAGAGAGCGGGAAGAACACCAGCTTGACCGTAATCGTGAGCAGAATGATCGCCACCCCCCAATTGCCTGTGAGGGCGTGATACTTCTCCAGTAGCCAGAAAAGCGGCCAGGCGATTATGCTGAGCCAACCATAATCGACCACCAGGTCGAATTCGGGCGCCACGGCTTTGAGCCGTTTCTGTTCCTGGGGACCCGCGAACAACGGCACATCGACGCTGGCGCTGGCGCCCGGCGCTACGCGCGGCGTCGCAACAATGAGTCCCGCGGCGAACAAACCATCGGGCAACCGCTTCAAGTAATACTCCCGCGACAGCTTTCCCCTCGGTACCCAAGCGGACACGAAGTAATGCTGCACGATGCCGATCCATCCGTCATCCGCATGCTTCGGGTACTCAGCTTTGCCCTCCTCGATGTCGGAGAAGCTGATCTTCTTGTACTTCGACTCGGCGCTGTACATCACAGGACCGAAGTAGGTGCGCGACGTGTGTGTCTGCCCCGGGGGATCCTTGTCGTCGCGCACCAACTGATAGTAGGCATCCACCGTCACCGGCGACGTTCCCCCGTTCTTGATCTCGAACGCGACGTCGATCAAGTAACGATTGCGATGGAAGGTGTACACCTTTTCCACCGTGAGCCCGTTCGGCCCGTCCGCGGTAAGCCTAACCTCGAGCTTCTCGGCACCAGCCGCCAGCTCTCGCGGCCCCGGCAAAATACGCCAGATCGTTCGATGGTTCGGCAGTCCCTCGCCGATAAGACCGCTCTCCGCCTCGTAGTTGTAGCTCCGCCCGAGCAGCACGAAGTTCTTGTTTTCGTCCGCTTGCGCTTTGTGCTTGACCAGCTCTAGGCGCTGCAGGGTGCCACCGAGGGTGTTGATGGTGGCCACCACCAGGTCGGTGCGCACCTGTACCGTCGTTCCCTGCGTCGCGGGAGCCTGGGTAGCCGGCACTCCGGCGGCGCGAGCCGTGGAAGGCGACGCGGCAGGAGAGACGTCCGGGGACGGCCGCGGAGTCGGCGTAGGAACACCTTGGCGCTGTACCGCCGGAGCGCTGACCTGCGGCGACGGCTGGCTTGCTTTTTCCCAAGCGTCCCACAAAAGGACCAGGGAAAAGCTGAAGATCACGAGCAGAATCAGTCGTTGCGTATCCATGTGATGAGTGCCGTTCTATTCAGCGTCGCGGCCCGGGAACCGGGTCATGGCCGCCAGGGTTCCAGGGCCCGCAGCGGCATACACGCCTCGCAGCCAGCCATCCGCCGCGCAGAGCGCCGTGGCGGGCAAGGGCTTCGTCGGCGTACTCCGAACAACTCGGGAAGAAGCGGCACGAAGGCGGCAGCAGCGGGCTGAGAAAATAGCGATAGCCCCTGACGGCAACGCGCAACAGCGAGGAAATCATCGGTTCAGCCTGCTAAAAAGTTCTCGCAGTTGCAGCGTCATCTGCAACGACGGCTTGACGCCATACGGCGGTCGCACCAGTACATCCAACCCCCCGAGGCTCTCCTGCTCGAGGCGGAAGGCCTCCCGGATACGGCGCTTCAGGCGATTGCGCTCAACTGCCCGCGCGGAGTGCTTTCGTGTGACCAGAATTCCGAGGCGTGGCGGTCCGTCTTCGCGCCACGCAAGGTAGAACGTATAACCGCCGATACTACGGCGCTTGCCCTGTTGCAGCAGCCGCACAAACACCGCGCTCTGCGTCAGGCGTCTCTCGGGTCCGAGTCCGTACCGCCGTGCCCGCTTACGCCCGCCGAGCACGCCCGCAGCGGATCCTACAGTCCCAGGCGCTTGCGACCCCGCGCCCGACGTGCGCGCAGCACTGCGCGTCCGCCAGCCGTACGGCTGCGGACGAGGAACCCGTGGCGCCGCGCACGGCGCGTCTTGGACGGCTGATAAGTACGCTTCATCGCTGCACCAATCCGAAAAAAGGCGGGTATTAGAGCGTGCGCATATAGGCATTGTCAAATTGACCGCTTCGGAACGACATCCCTGTGGATAACTCTTCGCGAAAACGGTAAGATTGTGGCTTCGATGGCGAGCCTCTCGCGCTTGCCTCGGAGCCCGCCGCAACGAGCGCGAAAAACGAGGCCGACAACACAATGCAGATCCTGTGGGACGCCTGCCTGCGGCGACTTGAGCAGGAGCTCCCCGCGCAACAATTCAACACCTGGATCCGGCCGCTTTCGCCAGAGGGCGCCGCGGAGTCAGACACGCTGACCTTGGCGGCCCCGAATCGATTCGTCCTGGAGCTTGTGCGCGAGCGCTTTGCAACGCGCATAGAGCGACTTGCCTCGGAGGCGAGCGGGCGCGATCTTGGGCTTCGATTCGTCCTCGCGCGTGGTGCCGATCCAGGCTCACGCCCCGCACCCTCGGCTGCGCGCGACAGCAACGAAGTGCCAACCGTCCTGGAACGCGCCCGGCTCAATCGCGGTTTCACCTTCGACAGCTTTGTCACGGGCAAGGCGAATCAGCTCGCGCGCGCCGCCGCGATTCAGGTTGCGGAGAATCCCGGAATTTCCTACAACCCACTGTTCATCTACGGCGGCGTCGGCCTTGGAAAAACGCATTTGCTCCAGGCCATCGGTAACCACCTGGCGGAGCAGAGAGCCCAGGCGCGCATTCGATACATTCACGCAGAACAATATGTCACCGATGTAGTGCGCGCATACCAGCAGCGATCGTTCGACGATTTCAAGCGCTACTATCATTCCCTCGATCTGCTGCTTATCGACGACATCCAGTTCTTTTCCAACAAAGGGCGCACGCAGGAAGAGTTCTTCTACGCCTTCAACGCACTGGTCGAGGCGCATAAGCAGATCGTGATTACCTGCGATACGTACCCGAAAGAAATTACAGGCATGGAGGAGCGGTTGATATCACGCTTCGGTTGGGGTCTTACCGTTGCGATCGAGCCGCCGGAACTGGAGATGCGTGTGGCGATCGTGCTGAAGAAGGCCGAGGCCGAGTCGCTCACACTCTCCGAGGAGATAGCCTTCTTCATCGCCAAGCACATTCGGTCGAACGTAAGGGAGCTCGAGGGCGCGTTGAAGAAGGTACTCGCATATTCGCGCTTTACTGCTCGCGAGCTTTCCCTTGACTTGGCGAAGGAGGCGTTGCGGGACATCCTGAACGTGGCCAACCGGCAAATTACCGTCGAAGGAATCCAGAAAACGGTCGCCGAGTACTTTAAGATCAGGATATCCGACATGCATTCAAAGAAGCGCAGCCGCAACGTCGCCAGGCCGAGGCAAGTCGCCATGGCGCTTGCCAAGGACCTTACGCAGATGAGTCTGCCGGAGATCGGAGAAGCATTCGGCAATCGTGACCACACCACCGTGCTTCACGCCTGCCGCACGATCGCAACGCTACGCAAGAAGGACTCGGTCATTAATCGCGACTACCTCGTCCTCGAACAGGTGCTCAAGGGATGAACAAGCTGTGCGTGATTGCCATTCAAATTGTGCATAAGCCAGCCGGCGCGGCCAGGAGCGAAAATCTGTCCACACCGCTGCACAGACACTCCACAGCTTGTGCACGGCGCGAATATTCCGCAACTACCCGCACGCAATGGATTTTTGCCCATATCCCCAGTTATCGGGCAACCTATTAACTATTACTAAGGTAAGAACATGGTTCTAGTTAAAGCGAAACGAGATGAACTCCTCGGTCCGCTTTCCGCCGTGAGCGGGATTATCGAGCGCCGCCACACGCTTCCGATCCTGTCTAACGTGCTGATAGACCGCGGCGCGAAAGCACTTTCTTTCCTCGCAACCGATATCGAGATTCAGATTACCTCGGGCACGCCGCTTGAACAGTCCGGAGAGGCACATGCGGTCACGGTTGGCGCGCGAAAACTGGTCGACATTTTGCGCGCATTGCCGGACGGTGCCGAAGTAACGCTCCAGCAACAGGACAAGCGCATGCTGGTCAAAGCGGGGAAGAGTCGCTTCAGCTTGCAGACCCTGCCTGCGGAAGATTTCCCTCGCCTATCCAAACCGGCCGGCGAGGTGACTCGTTTCAGCTTGGAGCAAAAAACGTTGCGACGACTGCTTGGCCTCGTGCAGTACGCCATGGCGCAGCAGGACATCCGCTACTACCTTAACGGGTTACTCATGCTGGTAGAAGATAGGCAGCTGAAACTGGTGGCCACGGACGGCCACCGCCTTGCCTTTGCATCGATGGCGCTGGAAGTCGATCTGCCGCGCCAGGAGGTCATCGTCCCTCGCAAGACCGTGATCGAACTGAGCAAGCTTCTCGCGGACACCGAGGACGAAGTCAGGATCGAACTGTCGGCCACTCAAGCGGCATTAAGCTTCGGCAGCGTGGAACTCGTTTCGAAGCTGGTCGACGGAAAGTTTCCGGACTACACGCGCGTCATACCGACCCAGCATAAGAACACCCTTACGCTGGATCGCGAGGTGCTGCGGCAAGCGCTACTCAGGGCCGCGATCCTGTCGAACGAGAAATTTCGTGGCGTGCGCTGGGTGCTTAGCGATGGAAGCCTCAAGATCGTATCTTCGAACGCCGAACAGGAGGAAGCGCAAGAGGAGCTCGAGGTGACGTATTCCGGAGACTCGCTCGACATCGGTTTCAACGTCAATTACCTGCTTGACGTGCTAAACAATGTTCCTGGAAGGTCGGTCGAGTGCAGCTTTGGAGATTCCTCTTCAAGCGCACTGGTGACCTACCCTTCTGAACAGAATTTCAAATACGTCGTAATGCCGATGCGCATCTGATAACGGATGAATCACAAGGAAAGGCAAGGTGGGAGAAGCTGAAAGACTATTACCTGACGCGAGCGAATACAGCTCCGACAGCATCAAAGTACTGAAGGGGCTGGAAGCCGTTCGCAAACGCCCCGGAATGTATATCGGGGACACGTCCGACGGCACCGGGCTGCACCACATGGTCTTCGAGGTTGTCGACAATGCGGTGGACGAGGCGCTGGCCGGCTACTGTGACGAGATCCTGGTAACCATTCACACCGACAATTCCATCTCCGTTCTCGATAACGGCCGCGGGATTCCAACCGGTATCAAGGAGGACGACGAGCTCAGAAGGTCCGCAGCCGAGATCGTGATGACAGAGCTGCACGCGGGCGGAAAATTCGATAGCAACACATACAAGGTATCTGGCGGGCTGCACGGAGTCGGCGTATCCGTGGTCAACGCGCTTTCGGAGTGGCTGAGGCTTACCGTGTGGCGCGACGGCAGCGTTCATCAAATGGAGTTTCGTGACGGGGTTCCGGTTGAGCCGTTGAAGGCGACCGGGAGCACCGAAAAGCGCGGCACCGAAGTCCATTTTCTTGCGTCACGCGCGGTGTTCGGCAATGTCGACTATCACTACGACATCCTCGCTCGAAGATTGAGAGAGCTTTCCTTTCTCAACAACGGCGCCAAAATCGTTCTGGTCGACCAGCGTGCCGGCAAGGAAGAAGACTTTGCATTTTCAGGTGGTGTGAGGGGGTTCGTGGAGTACATGAACCGCTCTAAGACCGTCTTACACCCCAACGTGTTTGTGGCAAATGGAGAACGAGAGGGCATCACGGTCGAGATTGCGATGCAGTGGAACGATTCCTACCAGGAGTCCGTGCTGTGCTTTACCAACAATATTCCACAGAAGGATGGCGGCACGCACCTCACGGGACTGCGCGCGGCAATGACTCGTGTGCTGAACAAGTACATCGAGGAGAACGATCTGGCGAAGAAGGCCAGGGTTGAAACCACCGGCGATGATATGCGGGAGGGGCTCGCCTGCGTCCTCTCGGTGAAGGTTCCTGAGCCTAAGTTCTCATCGCAAACGAAGGAAAAGCTCGTCTCTTCCGAGGTTCGACCGGCCGTGGAGGAGGTCATCGCGGAGAAGTTGCGTCAGTATCTCGACGAGAGGCCGGCGGACGCGCGTGTGATAACAGGGAAAATTGTCGACGCCGCACGTGCGAGGGAAGCAGCGAGGCGGGCTAGAGAAATGACACGCAGGAAGGGCGTCCTCGACGGCGTCGGATTGCCTGGCAAGTTAGCAGACTGCCAGGAGCGAGACCCCGCTCAGTGTGAACTCTATCTGGTCGAAGGAGATTCGGCCGGCGGTTCGGCGAAGCAGGGGCGCGACAGAAAATTCCAGGCGATTCTTCCGCTGAAAGGGAAGATCCTGAACGTAGAAAAGGCGCGTTTCGACAAGCTGCTTTCTTCGGCCGAGATCGCGACACTCATCACTGCGCTGGGCTGCGGCATCGGTAAGGAAGAATACAACCCGGAGAAGCTGCGCTACCACCGCATCATCATCATGACCGACGCGGACGTGGATGGATCTCACATTCGGACTCTCCTGCTCACCTTCTTCTATCGCCAGATGCCTGAACTGGTCGAGCGTGGGCACATCTACATTGCGCAGCCACCCCTGTACAGGGCGAAATTGGGAAAAGAGGAGCGCTATCTAAAGGATGAGCACGAGTTGAATGCGTTCATGCTCAAGCAAGCCCTAGTCGATGCCGCCCTTTACCCCTCGGCGCAACGTCAGCCGATCGTGGGTGACGCGCTCGCAGAACTTGCAAAGTCCTACCTCCTGTCGGAAGCCGTTATCGAGCGGGTTTCGCGCTGGGTGGACAAAGAAGTTCTCGCGGCCATGTTACAAGGCGTTCAGGTCGATCTGTCACGACGCGAAACCGCGGAAGCGTCGGCCAATGCGCTGATGGCGTCAATTCCAGGCAACGGGATACACATCAGCGCCCATTCCGACGCGAAGACAGAGCGCTACCGGGTCAGGATAGAGCGTACGCGCCACGGCAACATGAGGGTTAGCCACATAGACTCCGAGTTCCTGCTATCAGGCGACTACGCGCAAGTTCAGCAAACTGCGGAGTTGCTGCGCGGCCTAGTGGGCACAGGTGCTTATGTGCAGCGCGGAGAGAAGAAGCATTCCGTGAAGGATTTTCCCGAAGCGATGTGCTGGTTGCTCGCAGAGGTACAGAAGTCGATGAGTCTGCAGCGCTACAAGGGGTTGGGCGAGATGAATCCCTCTCAGCTCTGGGAAACGACCATGGATCCTGAGATGCGCCGGCTATTGCGGGTGCAGATCGAGGACGGTATCGCGGCAGACGAGATCTTCACCAAGCTGATGGGGGAC
>DAHVFK010000530.1 GCA_027317055.1 Betaproteobacteria bacterium
CGCAGGGCGACGTGCTGCTGGAAGCGGCGGAGAATTGCTACGTCCGCAGCGACGGCGTGCTGACCGCCGTGGTCGGCCTGGCCGATGCGGTGGTCGTGGTAACCAAGGACGCGGTGCTGGCGATGCATCGGGATCATGCGCAGGACGTCAAGCGCGTGGTCGATCGCCTGAAGCAGGCCGGCCGCCACGAGGCGGTGGCGCACAACCGGGTCTATCGGCCGTGGGGCTTCTACGAGACCCTGATCTCGGGCGATCGCTTCCAGGTCAAGCGCATCGTGGTCACTCCCGGCCACAAGCTGTCGCTGCAGAAGCATTTCCACCGCGCCGAGCACTGGGTCGTGGTCAACGGCAGCGCGCTGGTGACATGCGACGACGACGAGACGCTCGTGCGGGAGAACGAGAGCATCTACCTCCCGCTCGGCTGCGTGCATCGCCTGGAGAACCCGGGCCGCATCCCGCTCACGCTGATCGAGGTGCAGTCCGGCGCCTATCTCGGCGAGGACGACATCGTGCGGATCGAGGACACCTACGGGCGATCGTAGCGGACGGCTAGGAGCCTGTCCCGGTAACGCCTGAATGTGGCTCGACAGGGCGCCGCGTGGGTGATTCTCTTGCGGTATGAGCAAGGTGTTTCGCCCCTGGAAGACCGACGAGGTATGGCTGCTTCCGCCATCGGTTTCCGACTTCGTCCCTGCCGGTCACCCGGCTCATCTGGTTCGCGACCTGGTGAGCGAGGAACTCGATCTTTCAGCGATCATGGGGGCTTATACCGAGGTGAAGGGCTACCCGCCGTATCACCCGGCGATGATGGTGGCGCTGTTGCTGTATGCCTATCGAAGTGGCGTCTATTCGTCGCGCCGGATCGCGCGGGCGTGCGAGGAGCGTCTGGACTTTCAGGCGGTGACGGCGCTGAACCAGCCGGATTTCCGCACCATCAGCGAATTCCGGCGGCGTCACCTCGATGCGTTGGCCGGCCTGTTCGTGCAGGTGCTGGCGCTGTGCCGCAAGGCTGGCCTGGCCGGGCTCGGCCATGTTGCGGTGGATGGCACCAAGATCAAAGCTAACGCCTCCAAGCATAAGGCGATGAGCTACGCCCGCATGGTCAAGGCCGAGGCGGAGCTTGCCCGCGAAGTGGCCGAGTGGCTGGCGCGCGCCCAGCGCGAGGATGCGGCCGAAGACGCTGAACACGGCAGCACGCGCCGAGGTGACGAGCCGCCGGATTGGATGCGCGACAAGCAGGCGCGGCTTGCGCGCATCCGCGCAGCGAAGAGGGAGCTTGAGGCCGAAGCCCGGCAAGCAGAAGCCGCCAGGCCGCCGCCGCCGTGCGATCCTGACGGTAGCCCCAGACCGCGGCCCGGCAGACCGCCAAGACACCCGCCCGGCCAGCCAAGGCCCAAGTCACAGCGCAACTTCACTGATCCGCAAAGTCGGATCATGAAGGGGCGGGACGGCTTCATTCAGGCCTATAATGGGCAGGCCGCGGTCGATGCCGACGCGCAGATCATCGTGGCGCATCGCCTGACCGACAACGGCTCCGATCAAGACGCGCTGCTGGCGTTGCTCGACGCGGTGGCGGAGAACACCGGCCAAATGCCGGACGAGGTTTCCGCCGATAACGGCTTTTGTTCAGAGGCCAATCTCGAAGGCCTCATTGCCCGCACGGTGCGCGGTTACGTGGCGGCGGGGCGCGCAAGCCGGCCCGATGGCGGCAAGAAAGGCGGCAAGCTGGTTCAGGCCATGCGTGCCAGGATCAGGCAAGGCGGGCACCGCAGTCGATATCGAATGCGAAAATACACCGTCGAACCCGTATTCGGACACATCAAACAGGCCCGCGGCTTCCGCCAATTCCTCCTCCGCGGCATCGATAAGGTCAGAGCCGAATGGGCCATGATCTGCACCGCCCACAACCTCGCGAAACTCACCACCTGAGGAGACACCGCCCCGGCGCGGCATCCGTCGAACCGATCAAATGCCGCGCAGCACAGCGTTACCGGGACAGGCTCCTAGCTCGCGGAAATCGGGGAGCGCACGAGGGGGCGGGCCAATAGGCGCTCTTCTAGCAATTCCAAGACGGCATGGCCGAGCGCGATGTGGCACTCCTGCACGCGCGCCGTTTCACTGTCGGGCACGATGAGGGCTTGATCGCAAAATTCCCTCGCGGCGCCACCGGAGCCGCCCAGCAAGCCGACGGTCGCGATGCCCATCTCGCGCGCGGCCCGCAGCGCGGCGATGACGTTGACGGACCGGCCCGAGGTGGTGATGCCAAACAGGACATCGCCCGCGCGGCCGAGACCCCGCAAGGGACGCTCGAATACTCGCTCGAAACCGTAGTCGTTGCCGGCGGCGAGCGCGGTGGTGGGGTCGAACGTCAGCGATATCGCCGGCCATGACTCTCGCTCCACGTGCGGACGAAGGCGGATCAGCAGTTCGGTTGCGAGGTGCATACTGTCGGCAGCCGA
>DAHVFK010000531.1 GCA_027317055.1 Betaproteobacteria bacterium
TCTCGCCCCTGTGCAGGATGGCCTCGACACCCTTCGGCAGCTGGATGTCCTTGGCATGGATCGAGTCGCCAACCGACAGCTCACCCATGTCGACCTCCACGAATTCCGGCAGGTCGTCCGGCAGGCACGCGATGTTCAGCTCGTTCATCACGTGGCTTGCCACGCCTCCTTGCTGCTTGACCCCCGGCGACGTCTCGGCGTTGATGAAGTGCAGCGGCACCTTCATGTTGATCTTTCTCTCCTTGGAGACGCGCTGAAAGTCGACGTGCTGGACCTCCCCCTTGTAGGGGTGCATGTTGAACGTGCGCAGCAGCACCTGCTCCGCGCCCCCTTCCAGCTTCAGGGTGAGGATAGAAGCGTGGAATGCCTCGGTATGGAGCTTCTTGAGCAGGTCCTTGTGATCGAGCTCGATATTGACCGGTTGCCCGTCTCCGCCGTAAATGATGCCTGGGACCTTGCCCGCGCGGCGCAGGCGGCGGCTCGCACCCGTGCCCTGCGCTTCGCGCTTGGTGGCGTTGATTTCGATTTTCATTTGCTGCTCCTTTGCATTTTCCGCCGGGTCCGCGACCAGACACGGGCAGGGTTGATTAACCTACTCGATGAACAACGAACTCACCGATTCCTCGGTGAATATCCGCAAAATCGTTTCCGCCAGCAGAGTCGCGACCGACAGCTGCCGGATTTTGGGGCACGCCCGCCCCTCCTCGCTGAGGGGAATCGTATCGGTCACCACCAGCTCGTCCATGTCCGAGCTGGCGATCCGCTCGATCGCGCCGCCGGAAAGCACCGCGTGCGTGCAATAGGCGACCACTTTGGTTGCGCCCTCCTGCTTCAACACCTGCGCCGCCTTGCACAGCGTGCCTGCAGTGTCGACCATGTCGTCCATGATCACGCAGGTACGCCCTTCGACCTCGCCAATCACGTTCATCACCTCGGACACGTTTGCGCGCGGACGACGCTTGTCGATGATCGCGAGGTCGGACTCCAGCCGCTTGGCGAGCGCCCGGGCCCGCACCACCCCGCCAACGTCCGGCGAAACGACGATCAGGTTCTCGTAGCGCTGCTTCCAGACATCCCCGAGCAGGAGCGGCGCCGCATAGATGTTGTCGACCGGAATGTCGAAAAAGCCCTGGATCTGGTCGGCGTGCAGATCCATCGTCAGCACGCGCGCGACGCCCACCGAGGTGAGCATGTTGGCGACCACCTTGGCGCTGATGGCGACGCGCGCCGAGCGCGGGCGGCGGTCCTGGCGTGCATAGCCGAAATACGGAATCGCCGCGGTAACGCGTGCCGCCGACGAACGCTTGAGCGCGTCGACCATCACCAGCAACTCCATCAGGTTGTCGTTGGTCGGAGCGCAGGTCGATTGCAGCACGAACACATCCTTGCCCCGCACGTTCTCGAGCAACTCGACCAGCACCTCGCCGTCGGAGAACTTGCCTACTATCGCGCGGCCGAGCGAGATGTTGAGATGGCGTGTCACATCCTGCGCGAGGCGCGGATTGGCGTTGCCGGTGAATACCATCAGTCGCTCGAGCGACGTGCCGACCATGTTTGCTGGTCCAGTGCTAGTGAGTGGCTGGGGAGCCAGGATTCGAACCTGGGAATGCCGGAATCAAAATCCGGTGCCTTAACCAGCTTGGCGACTCCCCAACGTGTGCTGCTATCCGCGAGAACCGCCCCGCGAACCCTCAGTCTGCCCAGTCGTAAAGCGGATGGCGCTGCAGACCCCTCGTGACGAAGCCCCGCATCGTTTCCGGCAACTGCGACTGCAGGGCTTGCGCCTCGTCTCGTTCGGAGAATTCGGCGAACACGCAGGCCCCTGATCCCGTCATACGGGCCGCCGCTGCGTGCTGCCTGAGCCACGCGAGATGGGCCGCAACGTCGGCGTAGCGGGCAGCAACGACCGCTTCCAGGTCGTTCCTTCCTTGTCCCGACAAAAAGGGCGGTATTTTGAGTTGTTTCGTATCGCGTGTCAACGCGGCATCCGAGAAGATTTCTCTCGTAGAAACCGCAACTTGAGGTTCCAAAACGAGGTACCAGGCAGGCGGTAGAACGAGCGCCGTCAGGCGCTCGCCGACGCCCTCGCCAAGGGCGCTTTCGCCGAACACGAACAGCGGCACGTCGGCGCCGAGCCGCAGGCCAAGGCTCATCAGCTCGCTGCGCGGCAGGTTGAGGTTCCAGAGACGATTGAGGACCAGCAGCACCGTGGCTGCATCCGACGACCCGCCGCCCAACCCGCCGCCAATCGGCAGAGTTTTTTCGACCACGATGTCGGCGCCAAGCACGCGCGCGCGCGGGCCTAGGCGCGCAAGCGCATAGTCTTTCAGCAGCAGTGCGGCGCGCAGCGCCAGGTCGTCATTCTCCGGCACCGCAGGATGGGGCTCGACACGGCGCAGCGCACCGTCCGAACGGGCGCGGACGCCGACCCGGTCGGCGCGCTCGATCAGGCGGAAC
>DAHVFK010000532.1 GCA_027317055.1 Betaproteobacteria bacterium
GGCGAGACGATATGGCAGCCGGTAACCGGCTGCCAGGTGGCGTCGCACCATTCTATCAGCGAATTATCGGCCATCGCGGGCGCCCTCACCGGCCGCCGGCGACGAACAGCGCCTGTGCGGTCGCGGCGCAGGCGGCGCGCGTCTGCTGGCCGTCCGCGGCCTGGCGCAACACCGCCTCGGCGCCGGCAAGCGCGGCGGCGGCGATGGTCACCAGCTCGGCGGCGGTCGGGTGATCGCGGTCGAGCCCCTCGGCGAGGCGCTTGACCCGGCGCGCCGAGGGTTGCGGCCGCAGGCTGAGGTCGAGCCGCGACAGCGAGGCCTCAAGGGCGTCATAGAGGGCGTAGCGGATCAGCATGGCGGCATTCCCCCTGGCAAAGGCCGGCGGCCCGCGGCCGAAACCGCGTGCCGCACGGCAGGTCGCGGCCGGATCCCTCCGTGAAATCCGGACGCTGCGGAAATCAGGCCGAAGCCGGCGCGGTCAGAGCGACGCGCGCGGCGAGCGGAGCCAGGCGCCGGCGCAGCTCGGCCGCGGGCCGGAACCGCGCCCGCGGTTTCGCCGGGATCGTGATCGACTGGCCGGTGCGCGGATCGCGGCCGGCATGGGGCAGCGCGACGATCGCGTCGAACTGGCCGAAGCCGGGAATGCGCAAGGTCTCGCCGGCGATCATCGCGGCGCCGATATGGTCGCGCAGCGCATCGATCGCCCGCGATGCCGCGGCCTTGGTGATTGCGGCGTCGGCGGCGATCGCCTCGGCCAGCTCGTCTTTTGTCATCGGCGTTTCCTCCTGATGATGCGCCGGAGCCCCCGGCGCGGGGATTTCGTCGGGTGATGCGGCGGGGCGCATCACGCCGCGGTGATTTTGTGGGCGGCGGCCGTTTCGTCGTCGCTGCGGGCGGGAGCGGGGCGCGGGTCAGCCGGCAGACGGTAGCCGTCGTCGCTCGGCCGCACGGCGCCGCGGGCGAGCAGCCGCATGACCGCATCGTTGATCTCGTTGCGGGTGAAGCCGCTGTCGATCGCCAAGTCGTCGATCGGCGCGGTGCGCTGGCGCAGCACGCCGAGCACATGCGCCTCGATGTCGGCGGGGTCGCCAGCGCGAGGATCGGCCGAGGGGCGTTCCTCGTTGCGCGGCGGCTTGGGCGCGAGCTCGACGCCAAAGGCACCTTCCGCCAGCAGCGCTGCCGTCCGGCGCACCTCATCGCGATAGGCTTCTCCGATCGGCACCAGGGCGCGGCGTTTTTTTGCCGGCTTGCCCTTGATGTCGGTCAGTCGCCAATGCTCGATTTCTTCAACTGCCCAGCGGGCGTGATTGATGCCGGCGCGGCGCGGCCGAGGCTCGGTGATTGCGACAAATCCGGTTGCGGTCAGGAACGGATGGTCGGGATCCAGCGCGCGTGCCTCGAAGCCGCTCGCTGAGAGCGACACCAGTGCCCTGAGCGGACGCAGACCGTGCGCCCGGAGCGCATCCGCATCCGGCCCTTGGAGGTCGATCACGATGTTCCCGTTGCCGAGTTCGTCGGCGAGGCCGTCATCGGGCTCGGCCGCGGCGAGCGGCGCAGTCAGCGCCTTGACTGCATCGGCCTCGACCTGGAACGCCGCCTCGGGCAGCAGCGCCGGCGTCCAGAAGCCGCGCGGCTGCTCAAGGCAGGCGTCGATCAGCGCATCCTTCTTTAGCCGTTCCGGGTTCCGGATGCGCAGGTGAACGCGGCCGATCTCGATGAGGCGCTTGTGGCTATAGCCGGCGAACCACTCGCGGCCGGGCGACCAGGCCTCGGCGAGGCGCCGGCTGCCGTCGACCGCCTCGGCTATCGCCACGGCAAGCGGGCTGTCGCCGTAGTGGAATTCGCCGTCGTCGCCGAGCCAGGATGCGCAGCACGCGGCGACGAGCAGCGCATGGAGCTCGTGCAGATCGCCGTCTTCGAGGCTCAGCAGCGCGCGGAACCAGCGTGCCGGGTAGTCGTGCTCGGTCTCATCCGTCGATGACGTGCCGTGATCGCCGGCGAGCATTGCGCGGATCGCCTTGTCGTTCGGCCGCTGCGCCGCCGGTATCGCGGCGGCGGCTTTCTTGAGCAGGTCTTCGATGTGCATGCCCGTCACCATCGGCATGGCGATCGGACCGGTCTTGTGCTCGTAGCGGCAGTAAGTGTCGCCGTCGATCATCACCTCGTCGGTACAGCCCAGCAGTGCCAATACATCGAGCGCCAGGGCGACGCGCGGGGTGTCGGCGATGCCGGCGCGCAGCGCGCGGGTCTTGTCGTGGTGGATCGCCTTGGTCAGCTCGATCGGCTGCAGCCGCGCCGCCTCGGCCGCGGCCTTTCCCTTGCCGCCGGCGCCGGGTGTTGTGCTGTTGCTACCCGCGGCGCCGCGGGCATCGCGCCGTGCGTCGAAGGTCGCCTTCAAGATCGCCGGGGCGATGATCTCGACCGAATTATCGCGACGCACGACGATGACGGCG
>DAHVFK010000533.1 GCA_027317055.1 Betaproteobacteria bacterium
CCTGGTACGTGCTCGACAAGCAGGAATACCTGGCCGCGCTGAACGACGTCGGTGCAGCGTACCGCGAGCTCATGGGCAGGCACTATCCGGCCATGACCGTGGTCCAGGTAAGCGGGCTGGTCGAAGACCGGGCGCGGCTCGAGATCGAGGCCACTGCGGTCGTACCCGACTGAGGGGGGGAGATGAAAGTCAACGTCATCGGCGGCGGACCCGGAGGGCTCTACTTCGCCTTGCTGGCGAAGAAGGCTTGGCCGGAGTGGGACATCGCGCTCTGCGAGCGCAACCGCGCGGACGACACCTTCGGCTTCGGCGTGGTGTTCTCCGACCAGACGCTCGACACGTTCAAGGCCTACGATGTGCCGTCCTACGAATCGATCCGGCGCCGCTTCGCCTACTGGGGCGACGTGGACGTGGTTTACAAGGGGCACGTCATGCGCTCCGGCGGAAATGGCTTCTGCGGCTGCTCGCGCGTCGCGCTGCTCGCGATCCTGCAAGAGCGCTGTCGCGAGCTCGGGGTGAAATTCGAATTCCAGCGCGAAGTGAACGACGTCACTGAGTTCCCCGACGCGGACCTGATCGTGGCGGCCGACGGCATCAACTCGCGCATCCGCGAGGCCCACAAGGAGCATTTCCGCCCGAGCGTCGACCTGCGGCCCAACAAGTTCACCTGGCTCGGCTCGACCCGTCCGCTGGACGCCTTCAAGTACTTCTTCCGCGAGACTCCCGAGGGCATCATCCTCGCGCACTGCTACCAGTACGAGCGCGGCGCCTCGACCTGGGTGATCGAGACCGACGGTGCGACCTGGACGAATTTCGGCTTCGACACGAAGAGCGAGGCCGAGATGCTGGCGACCCTGGAGTCGGTGTTCGCGGAGGAACTCGCCGGCCACAAACTGATCGCCAACCGCTCGATCTGGCGCAACTTCCCCACCATCACCAACGCCACCTGGGTAATGGACAACGTCGTGCTCATCGGCGACGCGAAGGCCACCGCGCACTTCTCGATCGGCTCGGGCACCAAGCTGGCGATGGAGGACGCGATCGCGCTTTACGAGGCGCTGATCCGGCAAAAGACGGTGAGTAGCGCGCTGCGCTTTTACGACACGGCGCGGCGGGAGGAGGTCGAGAAGACCCAGCACGCGGCGAGCGTATCGCTTGCCTGGTTCGAGCACATGAAGCGCTACTGGGGTATGGACCCGCTGCAGTTCGCCTTCGGCGTCATGTCGCGCTCGAAGCAGATCACCTGGGAGAACCTCGAGCTGCGCGACCCGGGATTCGTCAGGGACGTTCGGCAGTGGTTCGCGGCGGACGTGCGCGCGCGCGGCTTCGACGTCGATCCCGAAAACCCGCCGGTGCCGATGCTCACGCCGTTCCGGCTGCGCGGCATGACGCTCGAGAACCGCGTGGTGGTCTCGCCGATGGACCAGTACTCGGCCGTAGACGGCGTGCCGACCGACTGGCACTTGGTGCACTACGGCTCGCGCGCGGTCGGCGGCGCGGGGCTGGTCTATATGGAGATGAGCTGCACCTCGCCCCAGGGCCGCATCTCGCCGGGCTGCACCGGGTTGTGGAACGAGGCGCAGCGCGATGCGTTCAAGCGCATCGTCGATTTCTGCCACGCCAATTCGAAGGCAAAGCTTTGCATGCAGATCGGCCACTCCGGGCGCAAGGGCTCGACCCAGCTCGGCTGGGAGCGGATGGACTATCCGCTCGAATCCCGCAACTGGCCGCTCATGTCGGCTTCGCCGATCCCTTACATGGAAGGCGTGTCGCAGATGCCGCGCGAGATGACGCGCGCCGACATGGACCAGGTGCGGGGAGAGTTCGTGCGCGCCGCGCGTTACGCCGACCAAGCGGGGTTCGACATGCTAGAGCTGCACATGGCGCACGGCTACCTTTTGGCGAGCTTCATTTCGCCGCTGACCAACACGCGCCGCGACGCCTATGGTGGCCCGATCGAGAACCGCATGCGCTACCCGCTCGAAGTGTTCCGCGCCTGCCGCGAAGCCTGGCCGGAGGCGAAGCCCATGTCGGTGCGCATCTCGGCGACCGACTGGGCGCCGGGCGGCCTTTCGGGCGAGGACCTGATGGCGCTCGCGCGCATGCTGAAGGGCGCCGGCTGCGACCTGATCGACTGCTCGACCGGGCAGACCGTGCCGCAGCAGAAGCCGGTCTATGGGCGCATGTACCAGGCGCCGTTCTCCGATTGGCTGAGGAACGAAGTCGGAATTGCGACCATGACCGTCGGCGCGATCACCACCGCGGACCAGGTCAACACCCTGCTCGCGGGCGGCAAAGCGGACCTCGTGGCGCTGGCGCGCCCACACCTCGCCAACCCCTACTTCACGCTGCAGGCGTCAGCTTGGTACCAGCACCTGCCGCAGTTGTGGCCGCTGCCGTACCTGTCCGGGCGCGACCAGGCGTTGCGCAACGCGCTGCGCGAGCGCG
>DAHVFK010000534.1 GCA_027317055.1 Betaproteobacteria bacterium
GGATAGCGCCCGAGCCGGGGCCTGTCAAAGGCGCGAGGGCAGCACGCGCTTCGTCGGCCCGGCAGCGCGACGGCAAGCGCTACGAGTTTTTCCGGGCCGGGAAGTCCGGGCGCTGATTGACGCGCGCGCGCGCCAGGCACATCATGTAGACACGTGTAGATACGACGCGAGGCGCAGATGACCGGCAAGGGCATGAGGATCGAGCTGACCGTTTCGAAGTGGGGCAACAGCCTCGCCGTGCGTTTGCCGGGGGAATCGGCCAGGGCGATCGGCGTGGGCGAGGGCGACACGCTCATCGCCGAGGTTTCACCGGACGGGCGCCTGGTCCTTGCCCCGGAGGGCCGCGCGATCGACAAGGGCGAGGCGCGCCGGCTTCGGCGTTTCCTCGGGGGCCAGACTGAGACGGCGCCGGTGGTGGGAGACATGCGCCGCGGCGCGCGCTACTGATGGTCTACGTCGACACGAGCGCCCTGGTCCCGCTCTTCATCAGGGAGCCGAAAAGCCAGGCTGTTCTGGGCTGGCTCGAAGCCTCGGGCGAGCGTCTGGCGATCAGCGAGTGGTCCTTGGTCGAGTTCGCCTCGGCCGCGGCGATCAAGGTGCGCACCGGCCAGGCGGCGGCGAAGCTCGCGAAGCAGGCGACGGCGCACGTCCAGGAGTTCGCGCGCAAGCATTGCGCCGTTGCCGTTCCCGGGCGCGACGAGTTCCGCCGTGCCGCCGGGCTCGCGGCAGACCCCGGCTCGAAGCTGCGGGCGGGCGACGCGCTTCATCTTGCCGTTGTTCTGAGCCTAAATACGCCAGCCGTCCTCTGCCTCGATGAGGCGATGGCCGAGAGCGCCAGGTTGCTCGGGATCAGCGTTGTGACGGTCTGACCGAGGGCTCCTCGGCCTCTGGCAGCGCGACGGCAAGCGCGGCTGCTACAGGCTGTTCGCCGGCGCGTACTCCGGGATCCACAGGCGCAGCTGCGCCCGCACCGCCGCCGGGCTGCTGTCGGGCGGCCCGCCGAGCCACGCCAGCACCTCCTGCGCAATCCGCGCGTTCTCCGGTGTACGCGCTTTGGCCACGCGCAGCTTGGGATGCGGCGTGGGCAGGGTGTGCTCGGCGTCCGCGAGCAGCTCCTCGTACAGCTTCTCGCCCGGCCGCAGGCCGGTGTACACGATGCGGATGTCGCCCTCGGCGAAGCCCGAGAGCCGGATCAGCTGCTGCGCCAGGTCCGCGATCTTCACCGGCTCGCCCATGTCGAGCACGAAAATCTCGCCGCCCTTGCCCATCAGCCCCGCCTGCAGCACGAGCTGCGCCGCCTCCGGAATCGACATGAAGTAGCGCTGGATCTCGGGGTGGGTCACCGTCACCGGTCCGCCGCGCGCGATCTGCTCGCGAAAGCGCGGGATCACGCTGCCGGTCGAGCCGAGCACGTTGCCGAAGCGCACGATCACGAACTCGGTGCGACTTTCGGCCTGCCCGGCCTGCAGCAGCATCTCCGCCAGGCGCTTCGAGGCCCCCATCACGTTGGTCGGGTTGACCGCCTTGTCGGTCGACACCAGCACGAACTTCTCCGCGCCCGCGGCCTCGGCCGCGCGCGCGAGAACGACCGTCGACAGGACGTTGTTCGCCACCGCTTCGGCGGCGTTGCCGTCCTCCATCAGCGGCACGTGCTTGTAGGCCGCGGCGTGGAACACCACCTGCGGCGCGTGGCGCGCGAACACCTCGCCCACCCGCGCCTGAGACTTGGCGTCCCCGATGACCGCCGCGACCGGCAGCTCCGGAAAACGGTCGCGAAACTCCTGCTCGATCGAATACAGCGCGAGTTCCGAGAGCTCGAGCAAGATCAGCTCGCGCGGCGCGTAGCGCGCGATCTGGCGGCACAGCTCCGAACCGATCGAGCCGCCTGCGCCGGTCACCAGCACCCGCTTGCCGCCCAGCAGCGCGTGCAGGCCGGCGTCGTCGAGCTTGACCGGATCGCGCCCGAGCAGGTCGTCGAGCTCGACGTTCCTGAGCGCCGAGACGCTCACCTTGCCGGAAACGATGTCGGAGTAGGCCGGCACCGTCATCACCTGCAGCCCCGCCGCCGCGCACAGCTCCACCGCCCGCCGCCGCGCGGCGTGGGTCGCGGCGGGCATCGCGATGATCGCCTGCGTAACTTCGTAGCGGACGCCGACGACTCCGACGTCGCCGAGAACGCCCAGAACTTTCACCCCCGCGATCGCGCCCCCCTGCTTGGCCGTGTCGTCGTCGAGCAGGCCGACGACGCGCCAGCGACCGCTGCTCGCCAGGTCCTTGATCAGGGCGGCGGCCGCCGCGCCGGCGCCCAGCACCAGCACCGGCTCGGCCTCCGGGTGCCTTACCACGCCGAGCAGGCGCTTCTCCTTCCATGCCCGGTACGCCAGGCGGCTGCCGCTCATCGCACCGACCAGGAGCAGCGGCGCAAGCAGATACACCGAGCG
>DAHVFK010000535.1 GCA_027317055.1 Betaproteobacteria bacterium
CCAGAACGGCTCCGAACGCAGGGCCTCGCCGAGCGTCGCGCCGGGCAGCGTGGCGCGCACGGTACGCGCCGCGCCGGCTGCGCCATGGCGCGCCGGGTCGTCGTCGATCGCGAGCGCAGCCGCGCCGCCGAGCACGAGCGCCCCGAGCGCGAGCACCTGATAGGCCGCGCGCCAGCCCAGCGCCCCGATCAGCCAGGCCGCGAGCAGCGGCACCAGGAAATTGCCGGCGCCGATGCCGGCCACCGCGATGCCCGAGGCAAAGGCGCGGTTGGCGCTGAACCAGGGCTGCACCGCGCCGACCGAGGGCACGTAGGTGAGCCCGACCCCGACCCCGATGCCTACGCTGTAGGTCAGGTAGAGCACCTCGACCGACGGCGCGACGCTCGCCAGCGCGAGCGCCGCGACCAGGCAGGCGACGCCGGCGAGCGCCACGCGCCGCGGCCCGAGCCGGTCGGCGAGCACGCCACCCGGCGCGCCGAGCGTGAACCAAAGGAACGCGGCGACCGAGAACACCAGCGAGACGTGGCCGCGCGAGGCAGAGAACTCGGATTGGAAAGCGCTGAAGAACGCGGCGAACGAGTACGCGGCGCCGAAGCCGACGAACATCAGCGTGAACGCGGCGGCCACCACCACCCAGCCGTAATACGGGCGGATTTTCGTCCTCGCAACCAATTCTCTCGTCCTTTCACCCAAGTGCGCCGGACTATACCGGACCGCGCATGTTGCTGTGACGGATCGGCGCGCGGGACGCCCCATTGAAAGCATTTGTCAATTCGTCCTGTTGCAGCTTGTTCCCGACAAGCTCGTGCACTAGCATCCTCGTTCAAGGGCAAAGCCATCGAAAGATGGCGACGCAAAGCTTCCGGCCTGACCGCTCGCAAGAGCGAAGGTAGCGGAGTTGCCGGTCGTCAATGACCGTCATTCCACGTCGTTTGGCCGACCGGCGGCGCGATGCCCGAGCGATAACCATCACCGGGGAGCCATCGTGCAGCACTTTACGTTCATTGCAGGCAGGCGTCGCGCCATGCGTTGCGGCATCGTTCGCGAAGCCGCGACGCCACCGAACCGGAGGGCCAAGTGAAACGCCTTTACGTCCACGTCACGGTCTACGACATCGACTCCAATGTGCAGTTCTATTCGTCCCTTTTCGGCACTGCCCCCGCGGTCCTCGAGCCGGATTATGCGCAGTGGGTGGTCGAGGACCCGCGAGTCAACTTCACCATCTCCTCGCGTGGCGCGACTCCGCGGGTCGATCACCTGGGTATCCAGGTGAGTACCGATCTGGAGCTGGCGGCCATACGCCGGAAACTGGCCCGTCTCGACGGATGCGTCACCGACGAGCCTCGCACGAGCGTCGGCGCCACTGACGTCGATCGCCACTGGGCGATCGACCCTCAGGGCATCGTGTGGGAGGCATTTTGCGACCCGATGCGCGAGCCGGTGAGTGCGCCGGCCGGCGGACGGAACAGCTCTCGCGCGGAGCGCTGACCATGGATCGCTGCCTCAACCATCCGGACGTGCTGCAATCCGACATTCCGCTGGGGGCTTTCGGCCGGCACCTGAGCGCCGAGGAGTGCCGCAGACTCCAAGAGCGCGGCATTTCATGTGACGAGGACTATCTCGTCGTGCGTGCCGCACTGGATACGCCGCAGCTCGGCTACCTGTACAAACCTACGAAGACGGCTGAACGGTATACGCGCGTCGCGGTGATGGTGGGCATGACCTGAAGGATTCCCTCAGACCGAAGCGCCTCTCGCGACGATCGGCCAGAGTTCCTCCACGATGCCGCCCCTCACGCAAACGTACCAGTCGTACAGGTTCGCCGTCGGGTCGCAATGTCCCGGCACCAGCAGCAGCTTGTCGCCGAGCGCGGGCGGCGCGCCGGCCACGATATCGAGCACGCCGTGCTCGTCCGAGGCGCGCGCATAGCGCAGCCCGGGGTGCTCCCACACCAGCGGCAATCCGGAGTCCACGCTTAGCGCCTTGAGCCCGGCGTCGAGCACGGCGCGATCGGCCGCCGGCCGGCTCATCACCGTCGCCAGCACGAACAGCGCGTGCTCGAAGCGCGGCAGCGGGGCAGCCCACTCGTTCTTCGCGTAGTCCGCGTCCATGAACACGTAGGAGCCGGGCTGGATCTCGTCGAACGCGCCCGACTCGATCTCGAACATGAAGCTTCCGCTGCCGGCGCCGGTCACCGTCGGGCAGGCGATTCCCTCGGACTCGATCAGGCGCCGGGTCTGGTTCGCGGCGCTCGCGGCGCGGGCGGTCGCGGCGCGGCGCTCGGCCATCGTGCGCAAATGCTGGGCCGCGCCGTGGTAGGCCTGCAGCCCGGCGAAGCGCAGCCCGGGGCCGGCGGCGATCTGGCGCGCGAGCGCGAGCGCGGGCTCGCCCGGCGCGACGCCGCAGCGGCGCGCGCCGACGTCCACCTCGACGTAGAC
>DAHVFK010000536.1 GCA_027317055.1 Betaproteobacteria bacterium
GCATGTAGCCGCGCGCGCCCGAGCTCGACACGGCGTACTTGCGAAACTTGCTTTCGACATCGATCACGCCAAGCACCAGCTGCGGATCCAGGCCGGCGCGGGTCGCCTCGTACTGAACCGACTTGAGCAGCTGCAGCCGGACAGCGCGGTCCGGGACGCGCTTCGCGAGCCGGCGCGACATCTCGAACAGCCAGCGGTGCGCGTCCTCCGGACGGCGGAAGTTCAGCGTCGGCGGCGGACGGTCGCTCACCGCCGCGCTGAGCGCCGCACGCACGCTGTCGGCGAGCGGCTCGTAGATCTGGGCGCCGGCAAGCGCCGGCAGGGGCGCGAGCAGGGCGAGTGCGAGGCAAAGACGGCGCAGCGCGACCCGGCTGGTCATGCCCTGTCGAGCCGTTCCTTGAGAAAGGCCACGGTGCCGGTCAGCGGGACATTCTGCGCCTGCGCATCGCCCCTGGCCTTGTACTCGGCGCTGCCTGCGCCGAGGCCGCGCTCCGAGAGCACCAGGCGGTGGGGAATGCCGATCAGATCCATGTCGGCGAACAGTACGCCGGGCCGCTCCTCGCGATCATCGAGCAGGACTTCGACGCCGGCGGCCGATAGATCGGCGTAGAGCTTGTCCGCGGCTTCGCGCACCGCGGCGCCCTTGTGGTAGCCGATCGGAACCAGGCTCGCCTGGAACGGCGCCATCGGCGTCGGGAATGCGATCCCGCGCTCGTCGTGGTTCTGCTCGATCGCCGCCGCCACGATGCGCGTGACGCCGATGCCGTAGCAGCCCATCTCCATCGGCCTGGACTCGCCCTTGGCGTCGAGAAACGTCGCCTTCATCGGCTCGGAGTACTTGGTGCGAAGCTGGAAAATATGGCCGACCTCGATGCCGCGCAGAATCTTGAGGCTTCCCTTTCCGTCGGGGCTGGCGTCGCCCTCGACCACGTTGCGCAAATCGTGCACCCTGCCTGGATCTTCGGGCAGATCGCGCCCCCAGTTGACGCCGGTCAGGTGGAAGCCGGCCTCGTTCGCGCCGCAGACGAAATCGCTCATGACCCGGACCGTGCGATCGGCAAAGACCATTACCTTAGCGCCGACGCCGACCGGGCCGATGTACCCGGCGCGGCAGTTAAGCTCCCGCTCGATCTCGTCGTCGCGCGCGAAGCGGAACACGCCGAGCGCCTTTTGCGTCTTGACCTCGTTCAAGTCGTGGTCGCCGCGGATCAGCACCAGGGCCAAATAGCCCGGGCTTGCGTAAGGCACCGATTCGCGCACCAGCGCGATCGCCTTGACGGTGCGCGCGAGCGGCATCTCGAGCAGCGCGGCCACGTCTTCGCAGCGAGTTGTGCCGGGCGTGCGCACCTTGGCCATCGCCTCGGCCCCCGGCCGGCGGGGGGGCGCAGACGCGAGTGCCTCGGCGAGCTCGATGTTCGCGGCGTAGTCCGACCCCGGGCAATACGCGATCGCGTCCTCGCCGGAGTCGGCCAGGACGTGGAACTCGTGCGAGCCGGTGCCGCCGATGGCACCGGGGTCGGCCGCGACGGCGCGAAATCTCAGGCCGAGCCGCGTAAAGATGCGCGTGTAGGTTTCGTACATGTTGCGATACTCGCGCTCGAGGTCGGCGTAGTCGGCGTGGAACGAATAGCCGTCCTTCATCAGGAACTCGCGCGCGCGCATGACGCCGAAGCGGGGACGGATCTCGTCGCGGAACTTGACGTGCATCTGGTAGAAGTGCACCGGCAGCTGACGATAACTGCGGATTTCGCGCCGCGCGATATCGGTGATCACTTCCTCGTGCGTGGGCCCGAATAGGAAGTCGCGCTGATGCCGGTCCTCGATCTTCAGCAGCTGCGGGCCGAACGCCTCCCAGCGGCCCGTTTCCTGCCACAGCTCGGCAGGGATCACGCATGGCAGCTGCACCTCGAGCGCGCCGGCGCGGTTCATTTCCTCCCGCACCACCGCCTCGACTTTGCGCAGCACGCGCAGCCCGAGCGGCATCCAGCTGTACAGTCCCGAGCCGAGCCGCCGGATGAGGCCGGCGCGCAGCATGAGCTTGTGGCTCGCCAGCTCCGCTTCCGCGGGGGCTTCCTTGATGGTGCCAATGAAGAATCGCGAAGTGCGCATCGTTGATCTGGCGCTGGTGCCCGGGGTCCGGGCGGACAGCGTTGTGTTTGCCGCACGGGTGTGGAAAAATCGTTGAGAATTCTAACGTAAGGCGGTGCGTCCATGCTCGATAAAGACGGCTACCGTCCCAATGTCGGCATCGTCCTCGCGAATCAGCGTAACGAGGTGTTTTGGGGCAAGCGCATCAACCAGCATGCCTGGCAGTTTCCGCAGGGCGGAATCAAGCACGGCGAGACGCCGATGCAGGCGATGTTCCGTGAGCTCGAGGAAGAGATCGGCCTGCTGCCCGAGCACGTCAGAGTGCTCGGG
>DAHVFK010000537.1 GCA_027317055.1 Betaproteobacteria bacterium
GGCCGAGACATTTTCAGGCTTACGAAAGCTGAACTGGACGCGCAGAAGATCGGATCGACTGCCGAAATGACCGATTGGCCATACAAGGCGATCCTCGATCAATTTAGAAACTATTCCGAAGGAACGGACGAAGCCGATTTTACGAAGCCGCGGGTCATCCGAGCGCCGGACGCAAGACCGCTGGCCATTGAGCGCGAGCTGCTAAGCCCGCGCAGAAAGACACAAAGCGATTCTGGCGGCGACGCCGTTACAGAAGACGATGAAAGCCTCCGCAGCGGTCGACAGAAAAGCGTTAGTCTTAGCGACCATTCCAAGGGCGTCGAAAGCTACGCGCGCCGCTTTGCCGAACAGGCGGGTTTGCCTTCCAGCGTCGCACACGATTTGATTCTGAGCGCCTATCTTCACGACGCGGGTAAGGCACAGAAGAATTTCAAGCTCTTGCTCTATGGCGGGGACGAAGTCGCCGCGAACTTCGGGACCGACCTCGCCAAAAGCTCCAAACTGCCGGATAGTCCGCGCGACTGGGACAAGATGCGCATCCGCGCCGGCCTGCCAAAAGGAGCACGTCACGAGGTCGCCTCGCTTCGCTTCGCCGAAGCGCATCCGCGCTTCACGAACGCACACGATCCAGATCTCGTTCTTTGGCTGATCGGAACCCATCATGGTTACGGACGACCGTTCTTCCCACCACCCGAACGTGAATGGCCGGGCGAGGGCGAAACTTTCGCAACCGATCTCGGGGACGGCAGAATCGTCTCCAAGCCCGCGTGTTCACTGGCCGACCTGACAGCGGCGTGGATCGATATCGCCGAGCGCCTCAAGCGCCGCTATAGCGTTTGGGGCCTGGCGCGGCTCGAAGCGATATTGCGTCTGGCCGACCATCGCCGGTCGGAAGCGGAACAGGACGAAGATCGACCATGATGACGCCGCTCGATCCCGCAGGCGACACGCAATCACTCGCGATGCCGGGCCTCGAACCCGATAATCTATTGGCGTTCCTGGCGCTGCTCGGACTTCTTCACGCGCTCGAAACCGCGCGGGCCGATTGGCAGCCGCGCATCTCCTGGAAGGGTCCGCCGTGGATGGCGCACTTACACCTCGCCGCTTTTCCGGAGCGGATGGAGATCGCGCAGGCGGCGAATGAAGGACTCGCGGAGCTCATGCAGCATTTCGACGTTGATCAACGCAATGAGCGCAAGAAGGTTGACTTCACCCCCAAGGATTATCGTGCCTACGCCGCGCGCGTGCGGGACAGTGTCGTCGGAGCGGCACTCGCCTCGGCGTTGACGGTGGAATGGCCCCAGAAAAGGGACGGTGGCCTCTATGCCGCACCATTGGTAATGATGTTTGGAGGAGGCCAGCAGTTTTTTCTGGCGCGGCTGGTCGACGTACCGCGAGGCAGACTCCCAAACCGCCTCAAGAAGCTCAAGGCTGCGCCGGATTTGACTGCGCCGGGAAAAATTGCCGACGCATTATTCCGGCCCTGGCGGCGCGATGATGACGCGGACGGATTTCGGTGGGATCCCGAGGACGATCAGCGTTATGCGCTCCGCTACGACAATCCAAGCCCGGCTGGCGCAGCGCCGACGGTGGTCGGCGCGAATCGTCTCGCCGCCATCGGGTTTCTGTCATTCTCGACCGCGCCCCATGCGCGCCGAATGCAAGCCGTCGGAGCCACTCGTGAAAGTGGCGAATGGTTCTTCGTCTGGCCGATCTGGCTGCGGCCGCTGTCCCGCGCAGGGATAGAGGCGCTGCTGGCACATCCGGCACTGTTCGAAGGAGATCGCAGCAAATTACGCCTTCTAGGCGCCGGCGAAATTTTTCGAGCGCGCCGTGTCGCGAACGGACAGTTGATAAATGTGGCACGAGCGAGGCCCGCATAAGCCTGACATTCTCATGTGAAGAAAAAAGCTGAAGGTGGTCGCGGACAGGAGCGGATGCTTTGATGAATGGCCCCTCGGGAAGGTCGAGGATCTGGAGCGCAAGTACGAGTAGATCATAAGCGGCTTGCCCCAGCGGGATCGACCGAAGCTCTGACCATGCTAAGCGAGCGGGACGCCGCCGACCTCGACCTCGCCATATACCTTTCACACCTACGAGGTCTTCGGCCTCATCTCGGTTTTTGGTTGAGTACAAGGCCTGAACTAGCCCCGAGTTGGTGGACACCCGGGTTAGGCGGCCGATAGCCGCTGGTTTCGCCGTTCGAATTCAACCGGGCTCAGGTAGGCGAGCGACGAATGTCGGCGCGGGCGGTTATAGAACAACTCGAGATATTCAAAAATCGCGGTGCGCACCTCGGCATGAGTTTGCAATTGAACCTGGTAAACGAGTTCGAGCTTAAGGCTGGCAAAGGGGAGCGTCAGGAATTTCGTGTGTGAGCAGTTAGGGAAGGTCTGCACAGGTCGGTACTATTG
>DAHVFK010000538.1 GCA_027317055.1 Betaproteobacteria bacterium
GTTGAGGCTCGAGCGAAGCGTGGCTTGCCATAGCCGTTCGCCTCGCTCGGCCGCGGTGAAGCGAGTCCGGGTGAGAATCCGGGCGCCACGTTCGGCGGCATCCATCGCGTTCGAAATCACCAGTCTGGCATCGTCCACCCAGCCGTCGGAGTAGGCGAAGCCTTTGCGCGCTCGGTCCCGCAGCGGCGCGCCGGCCGGGTGCGTGCGCAAATCGATCCCCTCCGAGGCGGGCAACAGCTCGCGTCTGCTCAAATGGTCGTACAGGAACAATCCGAGCCGCATCATCCAGGCGGGACGCAGGTTGCCGGCGTGCGGCATCACGAAGCGAAGCGGCGCTATGAGGTGCGGCGCCGCACGCAGCAGCACCTCGCGCTCCTGCAGCGCCTTGCGCACCAGCCCGAATTCATAGTGCTCGAGGTAGCGCAGCCCGCCGTGGATCAGCTTGGTGCTGGCCGAGGAGGTGTGCGACGCGAGATCGTCCTGTTCGCAAAGGAGCACGGACAGACCGCGCCCGACCGCGTCACGCGCGATTCCGACCCCGTTGATTCCGCCCCCGACGACCAGAAGATCGTAAACGGATCCCTTGTCGGCCATCCTTCCCCCTTTCCCTCGCGCGCAGACCGGGCCCTGCAGCTTGCGGCCGGCTGTCACGCGACAGCGACGCTACCAATAGGGAGGTTCGAAATCAAACATTTTTTTGTGAGATGCGAAAGGATAACGACATAAGCGACGCGCTATGTGTTCTTTATAGAACACATATAGGCATAAACAGCAAGCATTTCCGCGCTGGCGTTAGTCCGCAACCTTAACTTCGGTCTTGGCCTCGTCGAACACGGCTGCCATGTCGGGCGGGATCGGGCGGTCGGTGAACAGGACGGTGATTTGCGACAGGTGCGCGAGGCGCACCAGCGCGCGGCGGCCGAATTTCGAGTGGTCGGCGACCAGAAAGACGTTGCGCGACTGGGCGATGATCGCTTCGGCGACGCGGACCTCCCGGTAGTCGAAGTCGCGCAGGGTGCCGTCGGGCTCGATGCCCGAGATGCCGATCACGCCGAAGTCGACCTTGAACTGGCGGATGAAGTCGATCGTCGCTTCGCCGATCACGCCGCGATCGCGCGAGCGCACCACGCCACCGGCGACGATGATTTCGCAGTCGGGGTTGGCGCACATCGCTGCCGCAACGTTCAGGTTGTTGGTGATGACACGCAGCCCTTTGCGCTGGCGCAGCGCCTTGGCCACCTCTTCGGTGGTCGTGCCGAGGTTGATGAACAGCGACGAGTCGTCCGGGATGTGTCGCGCCGCCAGCTGGCCGATGCGGCGCTTTGCCTCGTGGAACAGCGACTGGCGCGTGTTGTAGGCGAAGTTCTCGATGCTCGAGGGCAGGCCGGCGCCGCCGTGGTAGCGTCGCAGCAGCTTGAGCTCGACCAGCCGGTTGATGTCGCGCCGTACGGTCTGATGGGTGACGCCGAAATGCTTCGCCAGCGCTTCCACCGACGCGAAGCCCTCGCGCTGCACCTGGGTGAGCAACTCCTGCTGGCGGGGAGTAGGGGTCTTCATGTACGGCTCCCAGGGTTCGGCTCCTAGTCGATTCTACGGAAGTTTGAAGCACAATTTGATCCGAAAGCAACAATCGAGGTTCGAATGAGACCAGATTCGGGCACAAATCTTCGCATCGTCGGCACGGGCCTGCGCTTTCCGGAAGGGCCGATCGCCATGTCCGACGGCAGCGTGCTGCTGGTCGAGGTCGCGCGCGGCACGCTCTCGCGCGTGCGCCCGGACGGCGCGCTCGAAGTCGTCGCCGGGCTCGGCGGCGGGCCGAACGGCGCCGCGCTCGGGCCCGACGGCGCGGTCTACGTGTGCAACAACGGGGGCTTTCGCTGGCACGAGGACAAGCACGGCCTGCGCCCGCTGGGGCAGGCCGACGACTACAGCGGCGGGCGCATCGAGCGCGTCGATCCTGCAAGCGGCGAAGTGCGGGTGCTGTACGACGCCGGCCCCAACGGCCCGCTCAAGGGCCCGAACGACATCGTGTTCGACCGCGCGGGCGGGATGTGGTTTACCGACTTCGGCAAGGGGCGCGCGCGCGACATGGACCGCGGCGGGGTGTACTACGCGAGCGCCGACGGCGGCTCGATCCGCGAAGCGATCTACCCGCTGCTGACGCCGAACGGTATCGGCCTGTCGCCCGACGAAACCCGCCTCTACGTCGCCGAGACTCACACCGGGCGGCTGTGGGCGTTCGAGCTCGAGGCGCCCGGCGTGGTGAAGCGCCGCCGCTACCCGTCGCCCAACGGCGGCGAGCTGGTCGCGGGGTTGCCCGGGTACCAGCTGTTCGATTCCCTCGCGCTCGACGCCGAAGGCAACATCTGCGTCGCGACCCTGTTCAACGGCGGCATCACGCTGATCTCGC
>DAHVFK010000539.1 GCA_027317055.1 Betaproteobacteria bacterium
GTGCCCGGCTTCGAGGGCGAGGAATACTCGAGCGACGCCAAGCGGCGCGCGAACGGCGATGCGCTTTCGAGAAAGCTGAGCGAAGTGATGAAATCCAAATCCTCCGTCGAATGGATTTCGCTGCTCGAGGCGAACGACGTTCCGGTCGACCGCTGCCTGACGCCGGCCGAGGCGGCCGCGCTGCCGCAGCTGCGCGCGCGCGAGGCGGTGGCGCGCGCCGCGGGCGAGGACTTCGCCGCCTTCCCGCTCTGGGCCGACGGGCGCCGCGGCGCGAGCCTGCGGCGCGGCGTGCCCGCGCTGGGCGAGCACAGCCGCGAGGTGCTGGTCGAGCTCGGCTTCGACGACGCCGAGATCGCCGGCCTGATGCGCTCCGGCGCGGTGAAGGGCGCCTGATGGACTTCGGCTTCAGCCCCGAGCAGGACGCGATCCGCGAGGCGATCGGCAAGATCTGCGCGTGCTTTCCGGACGAGTACTGGCTCAAGAAAGACAAGGAAGGCGGCTTTCCCTCCGAGCTGCACCAGGCGCTGGCGAAGGACGGCTGGCTCAGCATCGCCATGCCGGAGGAATACGGCGGCTCGGGGTTGGGCATCACCGAGGCGGCGGTGATGATGCAGGCCATCGCCGAGTCGGGCGCGGGCTTCTCCGGCGCGTCGGCGGTGCACATGAACATCTTCGGCTTGAACCCGGTGGTGGTGTTCGGCACTGCCGAGCAGAAGAAACGCATGCTGCCGGGCCTGATCGCGGGCAAGGAGCGCGCCTGCTTCGCGGTCACCGAGCCGAACACGGGCCTGAACACGACCCGGATCAAGACCCGCGCCGACAAGCAGGGCGGCAAGTACCACATCACCGGCCAGAAAGTCTGGATCTCGACCGCGCAGGTGGCCGAGAAGATCCTGCTGCTCGCGCGCACCACGCCGCTGGAGGAGGTGAAAAAGCCGGCCCAGGGGCTGACGCTGTTCTACACCGACTTCGACCGCAAATACATCGAAGTGCGCGAAATCGAGAAGATGGGCAGAAAAGCGGTCGACTCGAACCAGGTCTTCTTCGACGGCCTGCCGGTGCCGCAAGAAGACCGTCTGGGGGAGGAAGGCCGCGGCTTCGAGTACATCCTGCACGGCATGAACCCGGAGCGCATCCTGATCGGCGCCGAGTCGGTGGGGCTGGGCCGCTGCGCGCTCAAGCGCGCCGCCGCCTACGCCAAGGAGCGCATCGTGTTCGACCGCCCGATCGGCAAGAACCAGGGCATCCAGCACCCGCTCGCGCGCAACTGGATGAACCTCGAGGCCGCCAACCTGATGGTGTTCAAGGGCGCCTGGCTGTACGACCAGGGCAAGCCCTGCGGCGCGGAAGCGAACGCGGCCAAGTACCTCGCTGGCGAGGCATGCTTCGACGCCTGCCAGCAGGCGATCATGACCCACGGCGGCTACGGCTACGCCAAGGAATACCACGTCGAGAGGTATCTGCGCGAATCGCTGGTCGGGCGCATCGCGCCCGTGACGCCGCAGCTGATCCTGAGCTTCATCGCCGAGCGCGTGCTCGGGCTGCCGAAGTCGTACTAGCTCCCGCGCACGAAGCCGATACCGCGCCGGCGCGGCGGCTCGGGCGGCGCCATCAGACGGCGGATCGCGTCGAGGATTTCGCCGATCGCCTGATCGTGCGCGCCGATCTTCTTCTCCAATCGTGCCTCGAGCTCATCGAGACGCTTGGCGAGCTGGTTGTTCGCAGCGAGCGTTTCGCGCAGTTCGACGAAGGCTCGAACCACGTAAACGGAAACTTCGATTGCACGCGGCGAATTGAGCACCGTCGCGACCATGATCGCACCGTGCTCAGTGAACGCGTAGGGCGCGTATCGGCGGCCTCCGCGCCCCGTGGGCTTTGAGATCACGAATTGTGATCTCAAAGCTGCAACATCCTGATTCGACAGCTCAAACATGAAGTCCGGCGGAAACCGTTCGAAGTTGCGGCGTACGGCCTGAAGCATCACTCTCGTTTCGACGCCGTAGAGCGAGGCGAGATCGGCGTCCGGGATGACGCGCTGGCCGCGCAGCGTGACGATTCGGGTCGCGATCCGCTCAGGTGACGACATAGCGACCTCCCTGCTGTTCGAGCCGGTCGAGCGGGCTTGCCACGCCGCGGCCGCCCTTGTTAAGGACGTGCGTGTACACCATGGTTGTGCTCACGTCGGCGTGCCCGAGCAGCTCCTGCACCGTGCGGATGTCGTAGCCGCCCTCGAGAAGATGCGTGGCGAAGGAGTGCCGCAGCGTGTGGCTGCCCACGGGCTTGGCGATGCGCGCGTCGCGCGCCGCCTGCGAGATCGCCCGCGGTAGCACGTCGTCGTAAACGTGGTGGCGCCGGATCGCGCCGCTGCGCGGATCGACCGAGCGCTTGCGCGACGGAAAGACAAACTG
>DAHVFK010000053.1 GCA_027317055.1 Betaproteobacteria bacterium
CTACACCCGCACCAAGGTCGTCACCAAGCGCTGGCCGCACCAGGACACGCCCGCGCCCGGCTTCCACATGCCGACGCTGGGCTAGTCTCAGCCCGCGAAGCGCGACTCGGGCAGGCCTTTCACGCCGGGGCGCAGCGCGAGCACGCTGCCCGCGCGGCGAAAGGCGAAGCTGCCGATCGGCTCGGGCAGCGCGAGCGCGCGCACCGTCCCGCTCGCGGGGTCGAGGCGCTTGAGCGCCGGGCCGAGGATGTCGACCCACCACAGCTCGCGCCCGTCCCACAGCGGGCATTCCCCGAGAACGTCGGCGCCGCGCGCCGCGCATTCGATCTGAAACGACATTGCCCGAATGATCGCAGAAAGGCACCATTGAGTTCCATGGCCTGGTTCCCGCCGCCGAAGGATCTCTCGACCCGCGTCTGGGCGCGGCTGCCGGATCGCTTCCGGGCCGAGCCGCGCGTCACCGACTGGTCGCGCGCGAACAAGGCGGCGCAGGCGCTCGACTGCTTCCTCGAAGGGCCTTGCTTCGACGACGAAGGACGGCTGCTGGTGACCGACATCCCGAACGGACGCATCTTCCGCATCGGAGCTGGCGGCGGCGAGGACTGGACGCTGGTGGCCGAGTACCAGGGCTGGCCGAACGGCCTCAAGCTGCGCAGCGACGGCTCGCTGCTGATCGCGGACTACCGCCGCGGGCTGATCGGCATCGATCCCGCCACGCGCGCGCCGACCGAGGTCTGCGGCACGGTGCGCAGCGAAAGCTTCAAGGGCCTGAACGACCTGTGCTTCGGCGCGGCAGGCGAGATCTTCTTCACCGACCAGGGACAGACCGGGCTGCAGGACCCGAGCGGGCGCGTCTACCGCCTGGCCGGCGGCAGCCTGCAGTGCCTGATCGACACCTGCCCGAGCCCCAACGGCCTGGTGACCGACAGCACCGGTCGCCTGCTGTACGTCGCGCTGACGCGCGCCTGCCAGATCTGGCGCCTGCCGCTGACGGCCGACGCGGGCGTGTCCAAGGCGCAAGTGTTCTGCCAGCTGCCCGGCGGCGTGAGCGGCCCCGACGGGCTTGCGTTGGACGCCGAGGACGGCGTGCTGGTGGCGAACCCCGGGCACGGCGCGGTCTGGCGGCTTGACCGCTTCGGCATCCCGACGCACCGCGTTGCCTCCTGCGCCGGGCGTACGCTTACCAACCTGTGCTTCGGCGGCCCAGGCCTGTCGCAGCTGTTCATCACCGATTCGGACACCGGCCAGGTGCTGGTCGCCGAGGCGCCGGTGCCCGGACACCCCGTCGCGCGCGGCTAGCGCCGCGCCAGGTTCGCATGGCGGCTCGCGAAGGCGGGCGCGGCCTTGCTACGATCACCGTCCAGGAGGCAGCGACCGTCATGCAACAGGATTCCGCAATTCAGCCCGGTGCAAGCCAGTGGATCGGCAAGCCGCTGCGCCGGCTCGAGGACCAGAAGCTGCTTACCGGCCGGGGGCGCTTCACCGACGACGTCGAGCTGCCGCACGAGGCGCACGCGGCGTTCACGCGCTCGCCGCACGCGCACGCGAAGATCGCCGCGATCGACACCGCCGCGGCGCGTGCCGCGCCCGGCGTGCTCGCGGTCTACACCGGGGCCGACATCATCGCCGCCGGTCTCGCGCCGGTGCCGTTCACCCAGCTGCACAAACGGCCCGACGGCGCCGACATGACGGTGCCGCCGCGCCGCGCGCTCAGCGCCGACGTCGCGCGCTTCGTCGGCGACGCGGTGGCGATGGTGGTCGCCCAGACGCGCGATCAGGCGCGCGACGCGGCCGAGCTGATCGAGGTCGACTGGGAGCCGCTGCCCGCGGTCGCCGACCTGCCGACCTCCGCCAGCGGCAAGGGCCCGGTGGTGTGGCAGCCCGCGTTCACCCCCGAGTACGGCAACATCGCGGCGATCTACCGCATGGGCGAACGCGCGCCGAGCGACGCGGCGTTCGCCGCCGCCGCGCACGTGGTCAAGCTCAGGGTAGTCAACAACCGCGTGGTCGCCAACCCGCTCGAGCCCCGCGCGCTCGCGGCGCAGTTCGACCCCGCGAGCGGCCGCTTCACGCTTTATTGCCCGACGCAGAACACCCACACCGTGCGCGGGCAGCTCGCCAAGGTGTTCAAGCTCGACGAGGGCATGCTGCGCACCGTCTGCACCGACCTCGGCGGCGGCTTCGGGGCGCGCGGCTACGCCTACCCCGAGCACGCGGCGCTGTGCTTCGCCGCGCGCGCGCTCGGGCGGCCGGTCAAGTGGCGCGCCGACCGCTCGGAGAACTTCCTCTCGGAAGTGCACGGCCGCGACAGCGTGACCGAAGCCGAGCTGGCGATCGACAGCGAGCAGCGCTTCAGCGCATTGCGCATCCGCACGCTGGCCAACATCGGCGCCTACGCCTCGAACTTCGGCGCCTGCGTGCCGGCGATGTCGGGCGTGCGCGCGCCGACCGGCGTATACGCGATCGCCCACATCGACCACGAGGTGCGGATGCTGTTCACCCACACCGGTCCGGTGGACGCCTACCGCGGCGCCGGGCGCCCGGAGATGGGCTACCTGCTCGAGCGCCTGGTCTCGCGCGCCGCGCGCGAGCTCGGCGCCGACCCGATCGCGCTGCGGCTGAAGAACATGATCACGCCGGCGCAGATGCCGTATAAGAACCCGGCCGGGCAGACCTACGACTGCGGCGACTTCGCCAAGGTGCTCAAGGAGGCGATGGCCGCGGCAGACTGGGACGGCTTTGCGGCGCGCAAGGCGGCGGCCGCGAAGCGCGGCCTGCTCTACGGCCGCGGGCTTGCGTGCTACATCGAGATCACCGGCAGCGCGCGCGTCACCGAGGCGGTGAACCTGAGCGTCGAGGCCGACGGCACGGTGACGCTGGTCTCGGGCACGCAGCAGATCGGGCAGGGCATCCAGACCTCGTATGCGCAGATCGTGGCCGAGCTGCTCGGCGTGCCGCCCGAGGCGGTGCGCGTGATCCAGGGCGACACCGACGTCGCGAAAGCGGGCGGCGGCGCGGGCGGCTCGAGGAGCCTGCAGGTCGGCGGCAGCGCCGCGCTGGTGGGCTCGCGCAAGCTGATCGAGGAGGGCAAGGCGCTCGCGGCCAAGGAGCTCGAGGCCGCCGCGGTGGACATCGAGTTCGCCGCCGGGCGCTTTCGCATCGCCGGGACCGACCGCTCGATCGGACTGGCCGAGCTCGCCGCCAAGCAGCCCGGGCGGCGCATCGGCATCACGCACAGCGAGACGGTGAACGGACAGACCTGGCCCAACGGCTGCCAGATCTGCGAAGCCGAGGTCGACCCCGACACCGGCCTCGTGCGCCTGGCGCGGCTCGCCGCGGTGGACGACGTCGGACGCGTGATGAATCCGCTGATCGCCGAAGGGCAGGTGCACGGTGGAATGATGCAGGGCATCGGCCAGGCGCTGATGGAGCAATCGGTGTACGACGAGACCGGGCAGCTGCTCACCGGCTCGTTCATGGACTACGCGATGCCGCGCGCCGACCTGATGCCCGAGCTCGCGACCGGCTTCGACGAGTCGGTGCCGAGCGCGCTCAATCCGCTCGGCGCCAAGGGCGTCGGCGAAGCAGGCTGCCACGGCGCGATGCCGGCGGTGGTCAACGCGGTGCTCGACGCGCTCGCCGAACGCGGCGTCGCCGAGCTGGACATGCCGCTTACTCCGGAGAAGGTCTGGCGCGCGATTCGCCGCGGCGCCTAGCCGCGGCCGGCTGGAGCCCCGCTCAGCCGGGGTTGGTTGCGTGCAGCGCCGATGCGGTGGTGCCGGCGCCGGCACCCGAGGCGGGCGGCGGCGGGGTGGCCGTAGCGGCCGCGTTGCTGCGCTCGATCAGCAGCCTGGCGTGCGGCTTGTCGGTGGTTTCGATGTGGTGCAGCAGCCAGAAGTTGAGGTAGCGCATGGTGAGCGACATGCTGCGGCCCTCGAGCGCGTCGGCCTGGCTTTCGAGCTCCTCGAGCAGGCGCCGGTGCTCCTGCTTGTGGCGCTCGGCGGGCGCGCCCAGGCCGGCGCTGGCCATCAACTGGTCCTCGTCGGCGAAGTGCGCGCGCGCCGCCGCCAGCAGCCGGGCAAAGGACTCGTGCAGCCGCTCGGCGTCGTGGCCGGCCTTCAAGTCCTCGCCGATGCGGTTGATGAGCCCGGCGAGCTCCTTGTGCTGCTCGTCCATCAGCGGCACGCCCACGCTGTGGGCCTCGCTCCACTCGAAAAACGGCAGCCGCAGCGGCCCGGAGATGTCCGCATCGCGCTCGCCGGCGAACTTGTAGCAGCGCCCGCCTGCGCGCTTGGCGGCGTACATCGCCGCGTCGGCGTGCGCCACCAGCACGTCCATGTCCTTGCCGCCCGCGGGGTACAGCGCGATGCCGATGCTGATGCCCACCTGGCAGGGCTGGCCCGCGATCACGATCGGCTGATCCAGCGCCTGCACCATGCGCCGCGCCACGATCGCGGCGTCCTCAGGCGTTGCCGCGCGCGCAAGCAGCGCCGAGAACTCATCGCCCCCGATGCGGGCGACCGTATCGCCCTCGCGCGTGGCCGCGCGCAGGCGCTTGGCCGCCACCTGCAGCAGCGCATCGCCCGTTTCGTGCCCGTAGCGGTCGTTGATCAGCTTGAACCCGTCCAGGTCGCTCACCAGCACCGCAAAGGAGCTGCCGTGGCGCCGCGCGCCCACCAGCGCCTGGCGCAGCCGGTCGAAAAACAGCGCCCGGTTCGGCAGCTCCGTGAGCGGGTCGCGCAGCGCCAGGTACGACAGCTGCGCCTGCGCCCGGCGCTGCACCGTCACGTCGCTCACCGCGATCGCCACCCCCGCCCCCCCGGGCAGCTCGAGAGTGCAGCCGATCAACTCCGCATCGAACTGGCTGCCGTCGGCCCTCAAGCCGGTGAACGAGCGCGGCCCCACCTCGGTCCCGGGCCTGATCTCCAAGGCCCCCGCCAGCGCCTCGCGGTCGCCCGGGAGCACCAGATCGAGCAGCTGCGGCTCCCCGGCCCAATCCCCATCCAGCCCGAACATCGCCAGAAGCGCCGGGCTCGCCCAGGCAATACGCCCCCCACGCACCACCGCCACCGCCAGCACGCGGCGATCGGCAAGACCCGCAAGTGCCGCGGCGGCAAGGTCCGGTTGCATCGGTCGAGGGTAATCGACTACGCCCGGATTGGGTAGTTAGAACAATCTTTAAATTTTGTGCGGATTATCCGTTTGCCCTGGACGGCTGCGCATCACCGACAAAACTTCCTGCTTCGACACGGACTTTGGCTGGGTTGTTCGAGTGCGTTATACAAACCGATCGGACAGTTGCGATAATGACCGGATCAGAGCGCTTTCGCCGAACCGTGCGCAGCCGGAACCGGGCCCGGCGGGTGGTCCCGGGCGGCGGCGCGGCCGGCAGCGACTACAATATATGGCGTAACAAGACCTCGGCGACACTAGATACATGGCAAGACAGACCTACGACGCTTCCTCGATCCAGGCCCTCAAGGGGCTCGAGCCCGTGCGCCGCATGCCGGGCATGTACACCCACACCATCCATCCGCTGCACGTGGCGCAGGAGGCGATCGACAACGCGGTCGACGAGGCGCTGGCCGGCTTCGGCAAGAAGATCACCGTCAGCTGCCACAAGGACGGCTCGATCGAGGTCGCGGACGAGGGGCGCGGCATCCCGGTCGACATGCACCCGGTGGAGAAAAAGCCCGCGGTCGAGGTCGCGTTCACCATGCTGCACGCCGGCGGCAAGTTCGACCGCTCGGGCGAGGCGGTCTACCACATCTCGGGCGGCCTGCACGGCGTAGGCGTCGCGGTCACCAACGCGCTCTCCAAGCGGCTCGAGGTGACGGTGTATCGCGACGGCTACCGGCACACGATCGCGTTCGAGGGCGGCGAGCTGAAGCAGAAGCTCAAGTCCGAGAAGATCCGCGAGCGCAGGAGCGGCACCGTGGTGCGCGCCTGGCCCGACCCGAAGTATTTCGACTCGCCCAACATTCCGCTCGCGGAGCTCGAGCACCTGGTGCGCTCGAAGGCCTACCTGCTGCCCGGGCTGACCATGGTGCTGCGCGTCGAGGGGCGCGAAGACAAGGCCTGGAAATACGAGCGCGGCATGGCGCAGTATTTCGATTTCATGCTCGCCGGGCGGGAGCTGGTCGCACCCCTGTTCACCGGCGAGCGCTACTTCGAGCAAAGCGACATCCCCGAGGTCGAGCCCGGCGAAGGCGCGGCGTGGGCGATCGGCTGGGTGGCCGAAGGCGAGGTGTTCGCCGACAGCCACGTCAACCTGATCCCGACCCGCTCGCACGGCACCCACGAGGCGGGGTTTCGCAACGGCATTTTCGACGCGCTGCGCGCGTTCATGGACACGCGCGGCCTGAGTCCGAAGGGCGTCAAGCTGATCGCCGAGGACCTGTGGTCGCGCGCCTGCTTCACGCTCTCGGCGCGCATCGTGCGCACCCAGTTCCACGGCCAGACCAAGGAGAAGCTCACCACGCGCCACGCCGCGCGGCTGGTCGAGCTTTGCGTGCGCGACGCTTTCGAGCTGTGGCTCAACGCGCACCCCGATGAGGGCAGGAAGATCGTCGAAGTGGCGATCGAGCAGGCGTTGTCGCGCCTGTCCAGGGGCAAGAAGTTCGAGCGCAAGAAATCCTCCGGCGTGGCGACGCTGCCGGGCAAGCTGGTCGATTGCGCCTCGGGCGACATCTCGCGCAACGAGCTGTTCCTGGTCGAAGGCGACTCGGCCGGCGGCTCGGCCAAGGAGGCGCGCGACAAGGACACCCAGGCGGTGCTGCCGCTCAGAGGCAAGGTGCTCAACACCATGTCCAAGGACTCGCGCACGGTGCTCGCCAACAAGGAGCTGCAGGCGATCGCGACCGCGATCGGGGTCGACCCGCACGGCATCGACGACTCGCCCGACCTGTCGGGGCTGCGCTACGGCAAGGTGATCGTGATGACCGACGCCGACGTCGACGGCGGCCACATCCAGGCGCTGCTGCTCACCTTCTTCTTCATCCACGCGCCCAAGCTGGTCGAGACCGGGCACCTGTACGTCGCACAGCCGCCGCTGTACAAGGTCGAGGTGCCGGCGCAGGGCAAGGGCCGCCCGGCGCGGCGCCTGTACTGCCTCGACGACGACGAGTTGGAGGAAGCGCTCGGGCTGCTGAAGAAGGAGAAGCTGCGCGAGGGCAGCTGGGAGATCTCGCGCTTCAAGGGCCTGGGCGAGATGAGCGCGGAGCAGCTGTGGGAGACCACGATGAATCCCGACTCGCGCCGCCTGGTGCGAATGCAGCTCGATCGCGAGCGGATCAAGAAGGTGCGCGAGACCTTCGAGCTGCTGATGGACGCGGGCGAGGCCGAGGGGCGGCGCAACTGGATGCGCGAGCACTGGAAGACCGTCGAGGCCGACGTGTGAGCGCCAGGCGCGCCAGGCGTGCGAAGGCCAGGCCGGTCTGGGAGCGCGGCTACCGCGGGCACGTCTACTGGCTCGGCAAGCACAAGCTCGGCAAGGTCACCCTGGTCGAAACCGGTCGCTACGACTGGGAAGCGGCCGGCAGGATCGGCCGCAGCGACACCCTGGACAAGGCGCGCGCCGCGGTCGAGCTCGCGGTGGCCGTGTCCGACAAGCAGCTGCCACTTTTCGAGTAAGCGATGGACGACACGCAGACGCTGGATCTTTTCACCCCCGACAACGGCGACGACGCCGCGCCGATCGAGCGCCACGCCTCGCAGGCCTACCTCGGCTACGCGGTCTCGACCGTCAAGGCGCGCGCCCTGCCCGAGGTCGCCGACGGCCTGAAGCCGGTGCAGCGCAGGATCCTCTACGCCATGGGCGACACCCCCGGGGGCGGGCAGGGCTTCGCCAAGTCCGCGCGCTATGTCGGCGAGGTGCTTGGCAAGTACCACCCGCACGGCGACGCCTCGACCTACGAGGCGCTGGTGCACATGGCGCAGCCGTTCTCGATGCGCTACCCGCTGATCGACGGCCAGGGCAACTTCGGCTCGCGCGACGGCGACAGCGCCGCGGCCTACCGCTACACCGAGGCCAAGCTGGCGCGCATCGCCGAGCTGATGCTGGCCGAGATCGGCGAGGGCACGGTCGACTTCCAGAAGAACTACGACGGCAAGTTCGACGAGCCGGTACTGCTGCCGGCGCGCGTGCCGTTCGGGCTGCTGAACGGCTCATTCGGCATCCCGGTCGGATTTTCTACCCGTATCCCGCCGCACAACCTGAGGGAGGTCGCCGCCGCGGCGGCGTGGGTGATCCGCCACCCAAAGGCGAAGCTCGATGACGTGCTCGAGCGCCTGCCGGGGCCGGACTTCCCCGGCGGCGGGCAGATCATCTCCCTGCCCGAGGAGCTCAGGCAGGCCTACGAGAGCGGGCGCGGCTCGATCACGATGCGCGCGCGCTGGGCGGTCGAGCCGCTCGCGCGCGGGCAGTGGCGCATCGTGGTCAACGAGCTGCCGCACGGCGTGTCGGCGCGCCAGGTGCAGGAGGAAATCGACGCGCTGGTCAGCCCGCGCCCTGCGGCGGGCAAGAAGGACGTGACGCAGGAGCAAAAGCGCATCAAGCAGTTCGTGCTCGACCTGGTCGAGTCGGTGCGCGACGAGTCCGACCGCAAGGCCAGGCTGCGCCTGGTGATCGAGCCGCGCAGCTCGCGCCAGGATCCGGCCGAGACGATGAAGGCGCTGCTGGTGCAGACCTCGCTCGAGACGCGCTACGCGATCAACCTCACCTGGCTCGGCCTCGACGGCCTGCCCGAGACCAAGGGCATCGTCGAGGTGCTGCGCGAGTGGACCGAGTTCCGGGTGCAGACGGTGCGCCGGCGCACCGCGCACCGGCTCGACAAGTGCGAGGAGCGGCTGCACATCGTCATGGGCCGGCTGCTCGCCTTCGTCAAGATCGACCAGATCATCAAGCTGATCCGCGCCTGCGACGACCAGGCCGAGGCGAAGGACAAGCTGCGCGCGAAGTGGAAGTTCAGCGAGCGCCAGGCCGAGGACATCGTCAACCTGCGGCTGGGGCAGCTCACCAAGCTCGACGGCGTCAAGCTGAACGACGAGCGGAAATCGCTCGAGGCCGAGAGGAAGGGACTGAAGACGCTGCTGGGCGAGGACAAGGAGCTGAGAAAGCTGGTGGTGAAGGAGCTCGAGGAGGACGCGAAGAAGTTCGGCGACGAGCGCCGCACCCTGATCAAGCCGCAGGAGCGGGCGCAGATGGAGCGCAGCGTGCTGGAGGAGCCGCTCACCGTGATCCTGTCGAACAAGGGCTGGATCCGTGCTCGCTCGGGGCATGGCATCGACCTTTCGGCGGTCGGCTTCAAGGACGGCGACGGTCTCTTGCAGGCGCTCGAATGCAAGACCACCTCGCAGATCGTCTTCCTGTCGGCGCGCGGCAAGGCGTTCACGCTCGAGGCGGCGAGCCTGCCGAGCGGGCGCGGCGACGGCCAGCCGATGAACGCGCTGGTCAACAGCAACGGCGACGACATCATCTGGATGGCCTGCGGCGAACCGGCGCAGCCGCTCGTGATGAGCTCGAGCGCGGGGCAGGGCTTCCTGTGCCGGCTGGGCGACCTGCTCACCAAGACGCGCGCGGGCAAGGAATTCATGAACGTCGCCGAGGGCGCGCGCGCCAATGCGCCGGCGCCCTACTCGGGCGACGCGGGGAAGCTCAAGCTCGCCGCGCTGTCGTCCGACGCGCGGCTACTGGTGTTCCCGATGGCCGAGCTGCCGCTGCGCCCCAACGGCGGCGTCGGGGTGCAGCTGATCGCGCTGCCCGACAAGGTGACGCTCGCCGCGCTCGCCGCGTTCGACCCGAAGGGCGCGCTGCGCGTTTCGGGCTTCAAGCGCGCGCGCAAGCTCGCCGAGCTGGACGCCAAGGCGCTCAGGGACTACGAGGGCAAGCGTGCGCAGCGCGGCAGGGTTTGCGACGTCGGTTTCCGGCCCGACCGGCTGGGATGAGCGCGCCGCAGCGCGAGCGCAGGCGCTGAAGGTGCCGGCGTGATGCGCGCGATCCCGCTGGCCTACCGCCCGCTGGTGGTGCCGGCGGCGATTCTCGCCGCGGCGGCGCTGGCGGTGGCGCTCGGCGCCCAGCTGCCGCCGGGGCTCGAGGGGCTGGTGGTCGCCGGGCCGTATGCGCTGCTCGGGCTGGCCGCCGCGGTCACGCTATGGTTCAACCGCGGGCGCGCGTTCGTCGCCGCGCTGTCAATGCTCGCCGCCTACGGTGGCTACCGCTACGCGCTCGGAAGCGACCCGGAGGGCTTCGCGCCGCAGGCGGCCTACGTCGCCGCGGTGCTGCTGGTGCCGGGCAACATGCTCGTGTCGTTCGTGCTGCCCGAGCGCGGCGCGGTGCACTACGGCAGCTGGCGCTGGCTGCTGCTGATCGCGCTCGAGGCGCTGCTGGTGGCCTGGGTCGCCTCGTCCGGCCACAGCATGCTGTCGGGTGAGTCCTGGCACCAGATCCTGCAGCACTGGACGCTGCGCTACCCGCCGGTGCCGTTCGTCGGGCGGGTGATGTTCGCCGCCGCGTTCGCCGCCGCGGTCTGGCGCGCCTGGCCCAGGTTCACGCCGCTCGACGTCGGCAAGGCGGCCGCGCTGGTCGCATTCTTCATCGCCTGCGCCTGGGTCGGGCGCTTCGCCAGCTTCGCCGCGTTCATGAGCGCCGCCGGGATGATCCTGCTGGTCGCGGTGCTGCAGGAGTCGCACCGGCTCGCGTTCCGCGACGAGCTCACCGGGCTGCCCAGCCGCCGCGCGCTGGACGAGCGCATGCGCGCGCTCGGGCCCGACTACGCGGTCGCGATGGTCGACGTCGACCACTTCAAGAAATTCAACGACACCCACGGCCACGACGTCGGCGACCAGGTGCTGCGGCTGGTCGCCGCGCGCCTGGCCGAGGTCGGCGGCGGCGGGCGGGCGTTTCGCTACGGCGGCGAGGAGTTCACCGTGCTGTTTCCCGAGGCCGGAGTGAAGGACGCGCTGCCGCACCTGGAACGCATCCGCCAGTCGATCGAGGACTACCGCATGGCGATCCGCGGCGGCGACCGGCCCAGGAGCGAGAAGAAGGGCTCCCGGCGCCGCGGCGCGCGCGAGGATCAACCGAGCGAGCAGGCGCTGTCGGTCACGGTCAGCATCGGTGCCGCCGGCCCGGGCAAGCGCCACGGCACCCCGGCCGAGGTGACCAAGGCCGCCGACGAGGCGCTCTACCGCGCCAAGCAGGGCGGGCGCAACCGCGTCAGCCGATGAAAGCTGAACTTCAAGCGCGCGCGAGGCTCAATCGGTAATGCGCAAGTTCGCCGCCTTCGCCTTCGGCCTCGCCGTGCTGGCGGCGCTGGCCGCGCTCGGCGCGGGCCTCGGGCACCGCTTCGGCCTGTGGGACTACCGCTTCGGCTTTCAGCTGCTGCGCGGTGCGGCCTGGGCCGGGCTCGCGGGCGCGCTCGGCTGCCTCGCCGCGGCGGTCTGGGCCGTGCGCGAGCACGCGCTCGGCGCGCTGCTGGGCGCGCTGCTCGGGCTCGCCGCGGGCGGGGCCGCCTTCGGCGTGCCGTGGGCGGTGATCGAGCGCGCGCAGGCCGCGCCGCCGATCCACGACATCACCACCGATACGCGCGACCCGCCGCAGTTCGTCGCCCTCGCCGCGGCGCGGCGCGCCTCGCCCAACGGCCTGGCCTACGGCGGCGCGGCGGTCGCCGCCCAGCAGCGCCGCGCCTATCCGGACATCGTGCCGCTCGCGCTCGGCGCGCATCCGCCGGCGGCGTTCGAGCTCTGCCTCGAGGCCGCGCGCGGCCTGGGCTGGAAGATCGTCGCCGCCAACCCGGCGGCGCTGCGCATCGAGGCCACCGACCGCACGCCCTTGTTCGGCTTCAGGGACGACATCGTGATCCGCATCACCCCGCTCGAGTCGGCCAGCCGCATCGACCTGCGCTCGGCTTCGCGCGAAGGCCGCGGCGACCTGGGCACCAACGCGCGCCGCATCCGCGCCTTCTACCGCGAGATGGCACGGCGCGGTTGACGCGCCGCGCCGCGCGCGGAACACTGTCTCCGGGGCCCGGGTGCCCGCCCGGGATGGGGGGGGAGGTGAGCGACTCCGGACGCAGCGCGCTCGGCAAGACCACGCGCCCGAGCCTGCGCGGCATCCTGCCGCGCAAGCGCCTGTTTGATCTGCTGGACGAGGCGCGCGCGGGCGGCGCAGTGTGGCTCAGCGGGCCGCCCGGCAGCGGCAAGACCACGCTTGCCGCAAGCTACCTCGACCATGCCGGTCAGCCCTGTCTCTGGTACCAGCTGGACGAAGGCGACGCCGACGTCGCAACCTTCTTCTACTACCTGGGGCTCGCCGCCGCCGAGCTGGGCGGCTCCGGCCGTGCGCCGCTGCCGCTGCTCACGCCCGAGTACCACGCCGGGCTGACGCCGTTCGCGCGCAGCTACTTCCAGGCGCTCTACGCGCGCCAGCCGCCGCCGTTCGCGGTGGTGTTCGACGGCTTCAACGACGTCCCGACCTCGTCGGCGCTGCACGAGGTCATGCGCGAGGCGGTGCGCGAGCTGCCGCCCGGCGCCTTCCTGGCCTGCATCAGCCGCGGCGATCCGCCGCCGGCGCTGGCGCGGCTGCGCGCGAACCGCGCGCTCGCGCTGATCGACTGGGACGCGCTGCGCCTCACGCCGCAGGAGACGCGCGAGATCGTCGCCCTGCGCCATCCGGGACTGCCGGACGCGGAGCTCGGGCAGCTCTACGCGCGCACCGAGGGCTGGGCCGCCGGCCTGGTGCTGATG
>DAHVFK010000540.1 GCA_027317055.1 Betaproteobacteria bacterium
CTACTTGCCTCATGTAGGTCGACTTGCCGCCCATGTTGGGTCCCGTGATCAGCAGCAGCCGGCGCGCGGGCGAAAGGCGCGCGTCGTTGGCGATGAAGCGCTCGAGCTGGGCCTCGACCACGGGGTGGCGCCCCGCCTCGATCTCGAGCAGCGTTTCGTCGACGAACTCGGGCCGGCAGTAGCCGCGCGTCGCCGCGACCGCGGCGAAGCAGGCCAGCACGTCGCACTGCGCCAGTGCGCGCGCGATGCGCTGCAGCCCCGGCACGTCGGCGGCGAGCTTCTCCAGCAGCGCGTCGTAGAGCGTCTTCTCCAGCGCCAAGGCGCGGTCCCTGGCCGACAGGGCCTTGTCCTCGAAGGCCTTCAGCTCCGGGGTGATGTAGCGCTCGGCGTTCTTGAGCGTCTGGCGGCGGCGGTAGTCGTCCGGAATCTTTTCACTATGCGCGTGGGTGACCTCGATGTAGTAGCCGTGCACGTGGTTGTAGGCCACCTTGAGGTTCGGGATTCCGCTGCGCGCGCGCTCGCGCGCCTCGAGCTCGAGCAAGAACTCTCCGGCGTGGGTCTGCAGCCGGCGCAGCTCGTCGAGCCCGGCGTCGTAGCCGTCGGCGATCACGCCGCCGTCGCGCAGCAGTGCCGCCGGCTCGGGCTGCACCGCCGCGGCGAGCAGGGCGAGGCAGTCCTGCGGCGTCGCCAGGTCCGCGGCCAGCGCGGCGAGCAGCGGCGCGCCCCGAGGCAGCGCGGCGCGCAGCGCGTCCAGACGCGCCAGGCTGTCGCGCAGGCCCGAGAGATCGCGCGGGCGCGCGCTCTTCAAGGCCATGCGCGCGGTGATGCGCTCGACGTCGGCGAAGCGCCGCAGCGCCGGGTGCACCTCGGCCGCGTGCGCATCGAGCGCCTCGACCGCCGCGTGCCGCTCGGTGAGCGCGCCGCGGTCGCGCAGGGGGTTGTGCAGCCAGTGGCGCAGCAGCCGGCTGCCCATGCCGGTGGCGCACTCGTCGAGCAGCGAGAACAGCGTCGGCGCCGCCTCGCCGCGCAGCGTCTCGGTCAGCTCCAGGTTGCGCCGCGTCGCCCCATCCATGCGCAGGGTCTCGCCGCTGCGCTCGGCGCGAACGTCGGTGACGTGCGCCAGCGCCTGGCCTTGTGTCTTCTTCGCGTACTCGAGCAGCGCGCCGCAGCCCGCCACCGCCAGCGTCATGTCCTCGCAGCCGTATCCCGCGAGCGAGGCCGCACCGAGCTGCTCGAGCAGCCGCCGGCGGCCGGACTCGAGGTCGAAATTCCAGGCCTGCAGGCGCGTCACCACGAATCCCGGCAGCTCGAGCCCTTCCGCGGCGATCACCTCGGGCGGCGCGATGCGGCGCAGCTCGCCCGCGAGCTGCTGCGGCGCGATTTCCGCCAGCCGCAGCTCGCCGCTTGCGAGCGACAGCCAGGCCAGCCCCACGGTCGACTTGTCGGCGGCGAGCGCGAGCAGCACGTTGTCCGACTTTTCGTCCAGCAGCGCCGAATCGGTCAGCGTGCCGGGCGTGACGATGCGCGTCACCTCGCGCTCCACCGGGCCCTTCGCGCTCGCGACGTCGCCCACCTGCTCGCAGATCGCGACCGACTCGCCGAGCTTCACCAGCTTGGCGAGGTACTGCTCGGCCGAGTGCCACGGCACGCCCGCCATCCTGATCGGCTGCCCGGCCGAGGCGCCGCGCGTGGTAAGCGTGATGTCGAGCAGCCGCGCCGCGCGCTCGGCGTCGTCGTAGAACAACTCGTAGAAATCCCCCATGCGGTAGAAAAGGAGGATGTCCGGATGCTGCGCCTTGATGCGCAGGTACTGCTGCATCATCGGTGTGTGGTCGGAATTTCCGGCCGACCCGAGGCCCTTGTCTGCGCTGCCATTTTGCATTATAAGATCTTGTCGTTCCAAGGAAATTAGGCCTTCACGGACCGTTTCACTGGTCAAGCTTGGGCAAGCTCTTGCAAGTCCTTGCCGGCTTGTTCAGTGTAGGTGGCGGTGTAGGTCGGACCATTGGGGGGCTGAATGTCGAAGCGACCTACACTAAAACCTACACTGGAAAAGCTTGGACCCCTGACCGCGGCGATTATCGCCGACATGGCGCCCGGCGAGGAGCGCGGTGACGCACAAGTCCGGGGACTACGCGTGCGCTGCTCGTCCACCGGCAAGAAGGTCTTCTTCTACCGCTACCGTTCGCAGGACGGGGCGCTGCGCGAAATCATCCTCGGCGAGGTCGGCCCGCTGACGCTCGCCAAGGCGCGTGATGCAGCCCTGAAGAAGCGCCTCGAAAGGCATCAGGGCAAGGACCCGCAGCTCGAAAAGCGCAGGGCGCGCGACGAAGCGATGCGAGAGCGGGAGGCCGAGCGCCAGTGCGAGTATACGGTCGG
>DAHVFK010000541.1 GCA_027317055.1 Betaproteobacteria bacterium
CCGCCCCACTGCTTGATTTTCGCCGCGAGCGCGCCGTAGTCCATGAGTCCATTTAACCCGGATACGAGATGAGCGAGTCGCTTTTCCTGCCGGACGAAGGCGCGACCCGAATGCTCGGGGCGGCGCTTGCCGCAGGCATCGCCCCGGGCCGAGTGATTTTCCTTCGCGGCGACCTCGGAACGGGAAAAACTACGCTGGTTCAAGGACTTCTTCGCGCGCTGGGCTTTGCCGGAAGGGTCAAGAGCCCAACCTATTCTCTGGTTGAGCTTTACAAGCTTTCGAGCTTAAACTTGTATCACTTTGATTTCTATCGGTTCGAACACCGATCTGAATGGGTCGACTCAGGATTTCGGGAATACTTCAGCCAGGACTCGGCTTGCGTGGTCGAGTGGCCCGAGCGGGTCGCGGGCCTGCTCGCACCGCCCGAGCTCGAACTGCGGCTGGATTTTTCCGGCGCCGGACGCCAGGCCCAGCTGACGCCGCACACGGCAGCCGGCCGCGACTGGCTCGGCGCTGCCTCGAAGCGCTGGTCGCAGGCCTAATCGCGCTGCTGCTGCTTTACTTCGCGCCGCCGGCCTTCGCCCAGGAGCAGATCGTCGCCGCGCGGATGTGGCCGGCGTCCGATTACACGCGCCTGACCCTCGAGTCGAAGCATCCGATCAAGTTCAAGCTGTTCAGCGTCAAGGATCCCAATCGCCTGGTGCTCGATCTCGAGGGCGTCGACCTCGGCCCCGCGCTGGAAGAACTACAGGGCAAGGTCAGCGCGGACGACCCCTACATCCAGAGCCTGCGCGTCGCGCGCAACCGCCCGGACGTGGTGCGCGTCGTGCTCGACCTCAAGGCGGAGGTCAAGCCGCAGATCTTCGCCCTCAAGCCGATCGCCGAGTACGGCGACCGGCTGGTGCTGGACGTCTACCCCGCGCACCCGAAAGACCCGCTGCTCACGCTGATCGAGTCGGATGGAAAGCTGGCGCCCACCCGTCCGGGCGGGGGCGCCTCCGGGCCGGCGGTGACCCGGCTGGCGACCATCGTCATCGACCCCGGGCACGGCGGCGAAGACCCCGGCGCCAAGGGGCGGCACGGCACTTACGAGAAGAACGTCACCCTCATGATCGGGCGCCGGCTGAAGAAGCTGATCGACGCCGAGCCCGACATACGCGCGATGCTGACCCGCAATGGCGACTACTACCTGACGCTCGCGGCGCGGGTCGAGAAGGCGCAGCAGGTGCACGCGGACCTGTTCGTGTCGATCCACGCCGACTCCGCCCGCATTATGGGCCGGCACGCTAGCGGCTCTTCCGTGTATGCGCTGTCACCGCGGCGCGCCACTTCGGAAGCGGCGCGCTGGCTGGCGAAAAGCGAGAACGACTCCGACCTGATCGGAGGGGCGAACCTGAGCAGCAAGGACACCTATCTGCGCAAGACGCTGCTCGACCTGTCGCAGACCGGCACCATCGACTACAGCCTCCAGCTCGGCCGCTCCGTGCTGAGTGAGCTCGGGCGGGTCAACCCGCTGCATCGCGGTCACGTCGAGCAGGCGAGCTTCGCCGTCCTGACCGCGCCCAATATCCCCTCGATCCTGGTCGAGACTGCGTTCATCTCCAATCCGAAGGAAGAGAAGCGGCTCAACGACAGCGCCTACCAGGACAAGATCGCGCGCGCGATCTTCGCCGGCATCAAGGACTACTTCGCCAAGCACCCGCCCCGCCCGCAGTCGCCGCTGGCGGCGATGCGGTGACTCAGCTCGAGAGCTTCGCGCGGCGGTGGCGCAGCCACTCGAATGCGATCGGCAGCACCGACAGTACGATCACCCCCAGGATGGCGAGCGAAAGATTGTTCTTGACCAGCGGCAGGTTGCCGAAGAAATAGCCGGCGGCGGTCAGCGACACCACCCATAGCAGCGCGCCGCCGATGCTGAAGCCGAGAAAGCGCGCATAGGCCATGCGCCCGACGCCGGCCACGAACGGCACGTAGGTGCGCACGATCGGCACGAACCTGGCGATCACCACCGCCTTGCCGCCGTGGCGCTCGTAGAAGGCTTCGGTGCGCGCCAGGTAGCGCGGATTGAACCAGCGCGCGTCCGGGGAGCGGAACACGCGCGGGCCGATCCAGCGTCCGATCCAGTAGTTGACGTTGTCGCCGCATAGCGCGGCAGCGACCAGCGTCGCGGCGACTACGCGCGCGTCGATGCCGCCGGTCGCCGCGACCGCGCCGGCAACGAACAGCAGCGAGTCGCCCGGCAAAAACGGCGTCACCACCAGCCCGGTCTCGCAGAACACGACGACGAACAGCAGCGCGTAGACCCAGGCGCCGTGCTGCACGAGAAAGGCGGCGAGATGGCGGTCGAGATGGACGGCGATGTCCCACAGCGCTGAGATG
>DAHVFK010000542.1 GCA_027317055.1 Betaproteobacteria bacterium
GTCGCTGCCTCCCCGATCAGGTTGTAGATTCGCGCCGACTGGGTCTGCACCCCGTTCAGCGCCAGGAACGGCTCGCCCTCGCGCGTGTCGAGCGGCATGCCGTCCGGAAATTCGATGCAGCGGTAGGCGCAGGACTCCTTTTGCAGGTTGAAGCGCCGCGCGGTGAAGCAGCGCGCCGAGAACGCGAGCGGCAGCCGCCCCCAGCCGAACAGCTCGGCCTCGACGCCCGCCGGGCGCGCCGCGGCGATCGCGCCGAACAGCTCGCGCGTGACCTCGATCGGCGCCACCCAGCGCGTCGCCCCGAGCTCGGCCATCATCTCGAGCGTTTGCGGGTTGTAGACGTTCAGGTGCGGCCCGGCGACCCAGCCGCCGCGCCCCTCGAGCATGCGCACCGCGCCCATGTCGTTCGCCTCGACCCGGTAGCGCCCGTTCTCGACCGCGCGCCGCACCAGCTTCACGTCGCCCGCCGACTCGGTCAGCGCCTGGGCCGAAAGCACCACCTCCTTGCCGTGCGCGGCGAGCAGCTGCGCGACCTCGAGCCAGTCCTCGAACGAGAACTCGTGCCGGCGCGAGCACACCACCTCGCCCAGGTACACGATGTCGGCCGGCGACTCGGCGACCGCGGCGTAGAACTCGAGCACGCGCGTGCGCGGCCAGTAATAGAGGATCGGTCCGAGCGAAATCTTCATCTCATTTCCAGGGCCGCGAAAAGGCGCCCAGCGTGTGCTGGCTGCCCTCGGCGTGCCGGTCGAGCGCAGCCATCCATTCGCGCCGCGGCGCGAAGCGGGCGCCTTCGCGTCCGGCGGCGTCGATCGCCTCGCGCCAAACCCGGGTCACCTGCGCCACGTAGGCCGGGCTGCGCTGGCGGCCTTCGATCTTCACCGCGCGCACTCCCATGGCGAGGAACTGCGGCAGCATCTCGAGCGTGTTGAGGCTCGCCGGCTCCTCGATCGCGTAGTAGGTCGCGCCGTCCGCGGCGAAGCGGCCCTTGCACAATGTCGGGTAGGCCGCGCGCTCGCCCTTGGCGTAGCGGTCGATCAGGATCCCGTTCAGGCGCGATTCGAGGCCGGCGGGCGTCTCCTGCCAGCGCACCGCGTGCCCGGGCGAGCAGGCGCCCATGGTGTTGGGCGAGTCGCCGCAGGCGTAGGCCGACAGGGCGCAGCGCCCCTCGACCATCACGCACAGGCCGCCGAAGCCGAACACCTCGATCTCGACCGGCGTGTGCCTGACCACGTGCTCGACCTGCGCCAGCGACAGCACGCGCGGCAGCACCGCGCGCTTCACTCCGAAGTGCTCGTGGTAGAACGCGATCGCCTCGTGGCTGGTGGCCGAGCTCTGCACCGACAAGTGCAGCTCGAGCAGCGGATACTGGCGCGCGGCGTGGCGCATCAGCCCCGGGTCGGCGGCGATGACGGCGTCGATCCCCGCCTCCACCGCGCCCGCGAGCGCGGCGGTCCAGCGCTGCCAGGTCGCCGGCTGCGGGTAGGTGTTGACCGCCAGCACCACGCGGCGTTTGCGCGCGTGCGCGTAGGCCAGGCCCTGCGCCAGCGCCGCGCGGTCGAAATTCAGTCCGGCGAAATTGCGCGCGTTGGTGTTGTCGCGCAGCCCCAGGTAGACCCAGTCGGCGCCGTTGTCGATCGCGGCTTTCAAGGCCGACAGGCTGCCGGCCGGACAGACGAGCTCCATGCGGGCGATTCTAGGTTCGCCGCGGCGCGGCGAGTCTGATATGAATCAACAAAACCACGACCCGCGTCGCGCATTATGTCTGCCAGCGTACAGTTCAGCCCCGCCGGATCGAGTAGAAGAAAGGCACATGTCAGCCGTACTGGAGTTCCCGCAGCGCCCGCAGTCCCGCGGCGAAGAGATCGCGAACAGCGTCAGCCACGGGCTCGGCCTGCTGGCGGGGCTGGCCGCCTTCCCCGTCCTCGTCGTTGTGGCGCAGCAGCGCGGCACCACGGCCGGCATCGTGGGCTCGAGCGTGTTCGCCGCCACCGTGGTGCTGCTCTACCTCAGCTCGACCCTGTTTCACGCCGTGACGAACGCGCGCGCCAAGCGCGTGCTGCAGGTCCTCGACCACTCGGCGATCTACCTCCTGATCGCCGGCACCTACACCCCGTTCACGCTCGGCGTGCTGCGCGGCCCCTGGGGCTGGACCCTGTTCGGGCTGGTGTGGGGCATCGCCGCCATCGGCACGCTGCTGAAAGCCGTCGGCGGCGTGCGCTACAACGGCCTTTCAACCCTGGCGTACGTCGCGATGGGCTGGCTGATCCTCATCGCGGCCGACCCGGCCTGGCACCTGGTGCCGAAGTGGGGCCTCGCCTGGCTGCTCGCCGGCGGCATCGCCTACACCGCCGGCGCGGCGTTCTTCATGGCCGAGC
>DAHVFK010000543.1 GCA_027317055.1 Betaproteobacteria bacterium
TCACCGGTCAATCAATTGATCGTCCCAGATCCGGAAGCGGCAGTCCTCAAATCCGACAATCTCGATGCACTTGTGACCTTCTACAATAGCCTTGCTAGCGACGAAGAGAGATCACACTTCAAGGCAGCCCTTCTCGATCGGTTGGACCCGCAGAGGGGATACTTGGCAGTTTCGTATTTCATCGTCGTAGCTCTCATGCGCGTAGGGTCCCTTCCTGACGCCCTGGAAAAGGCTCGGCGCGACCTGCCTACAGGGGAAAGCAGGGTATTCGGGCTGAGCAACATGCTGATGCTTATTAATGGTCTTCTGAAATATCGCTATCCCGATTTTACAAACCAAATGTTGGACGACATAGAGCGGACGATCCACGGATTGAACGAACACCCGTTTCTGATTCCAGCCAAGCTAGCCGCCATCCGCACCGCCAGATTGACCAGAACTGAGACCCCAACACCTACCGGCGAGGGCGAGGGCATCGTACCGAGCCAAAAATCAGACAAGGTGTCGTCATAGGACGAATTCAATAGTCCATTCTGACAAAAGCCGGGTAGCGGTGTATCGATCTTGCGACCCAGCTAGCCCACTGCTCGCCGCGATCACGCATCGAGAATCACCGCAAGGTGGACGAAGACGCGAACGATGGCGATCTGGGTGATTACCTCTTTCTTTTCGCACGCTACTCTTGTGGTACGAGTGACTGATCATCGAGGCTCGATTGTTCGGCTTTAGGGGCCACCTTTCACGTGCGCCACCATCTCCGGCCTTCGAAAATAGATCGCGCGACCGCAACGCAACGGCGGAGCGTTCTGAATCAGCACGATCTGTTCGTCGTATCGCATCCCCTGCAGGATCTCTTCGGGTTTAATCAGCCGTCGCGCGATCTGCTGCTGGCTGGTCGAGCTATGGCTTGAGTGAGAGCGGTAGTCGGAGCCGGACGAGGAGCCGGTCCCGGTGGTGAACGAATCGCCGAGGGCGGTAAATTCTCCGCAGGCCTTCGAGAGAAAATCGGCAGCTTCGTAATCCTGAATATGTGAGAAGAGACGCAGGTAGGCCGCATCGAACCAAGCTTGCCGACCCGGATGCCCCCAGTTTTGGCTCAGCTGGCCCAGCGACTGGTAGAGCAGGCAAAGATTGATTCCATACTTGCGCCCGGTGTCGCGCGCGGTCTCGAGAATGCCCATGTAGCCGAGCCGGGCGACTTCGTCGAGCAGGAATAGGATGCGGCCAGCACTTCGCCCGCGTGCCTCGTACACCGAATTAAGCAGCGCGCCGAGGATCACGCGCGCGGCCTGCGGCGTGGTCTGCAGGACCTTCAGCGGCAGATTGATGAAGACGTCGATTTTGCCCGACAGCAGATTGCGAGTCCGGAACCCGCCTCCGCATACTAAACGGGCCAGCGATGGAATCGCGAGCCACGCCGTGGCATTGCCGGCCTCGCCGTAAAATCCGGAGAACTGCTTTTCGGTGATGTCCTTCAGATTGCCGGCGAGCTGAGTAGGAAACCCGAAGCCGTAACCGGAGCCCTTCGCGTAAATCGTCTCGAGCAACTGCTTTAGATCGGGAATCGGACGCGACACGCGATCGCGCAGCAGCGCCAGCGTCTTCCGCTCCGTCGGGATCGCAGGATCGAAAATCAGATCCGCAAGGAGGCACGCCAGCAGGGCGCGGGCGGCGTGCTTGAAATAATCATCGTAACGCTCGCCCGGCGTCTCGCCCGCCAGCCATCCAACTACGGCCTGCACGTCGAGCAGTGCGCGATCCGAAGATGAATCGATCCAATCGAGGACGTTGAGCGAACCGGAGTCTTGACGTTCCGGATCCAGCGCGACAACCCGATGCTGCATCGCTCGCCGCGCTCGATGCACAGCCTGCAAAACCTCACCTGAAGGATCGAGGCAGACCAGTCCCGAGCGCCATTCTAGCGCCGAGGGGATCACGACGCCGGTCGTTTTGTATCCGCCCGAACCGGCGAACACCAGGACGTGGCCCGAGCCCTGCTCCCCGTCGTAGCGGAGCAGGGGGGCGTTGCCGCCGAGCTTCGGGTTCAAGTCCGGGCGATAGGCCTCGCCGATAATGATACCGCCCTGAGCGAACCAGCTCCTTGCCTGTTCGATCGGAAACCAATTGCTTTCGCCGTGAAGCGCCGAAGCGGCGCGGCGGACCGGTGCGGTGACGCGCCGGCGCGGGCGCGACTTGCGCACCGCCGCGATGCTCAGCGCCACGGGAATCACGGCGCCAATCACGGCAAACATATCGGCGGAGCCGAGCAGGTTGACGAGCGAAAGGCGCGGGTAGTAAGGGGCGAGGCGCTCGAATTCATCGTAGCCGGTCCAGAACCCGGAGCAGGCGGCTGCCGCGACGCTCGAATAGAAG
>DAHVFK010000544.1 GCA_027317055.1 Betaproteobacteria bacterium
ACGCTCTACATCGACGGCGGCAAGCCCGTGCCCGGCCTGGTCGAGACGACGGCGAGGAACCTGAAGGAAGTGGCGGGCACGATGTACTTCAACGTGCCGCGCGGCTACGACCTGCTACTGCCATACCTCGAGCGCGACGCCGCGCTGCGCGCCAATTTCTTTCGCAACCTGGACATGCTGTTCTACGCCGCGGCCGCACTGCCGCAGAACCTGTGGCAGCGCATCGAGCAACTCGCGCTCGAGGAAAAAGACGGCCGGCTGGCGATGCTCTCGGCCTGGGGCTCGACCGAGACCTCGCCGCTCGCCACGTCGGTGCACTTTCACATGGACCGCGCCGGCGTCATCGGCCTGCCGGTCGCCGGCTGCGAGCTCAAGCTGGTGCCCTCGGCGGGCAAGCTCGAGGTGCGCGTCAGGGGCGCGAACGTCACTCCGGGCTATTACCGGAGCGAGGATCTGACGCGCGCCGCGTTCGACGAAGAGGGCTACTACCGCATCGGCGACGCAGTCAGGCTCGCCGACCCGACGGACCCGGCCAAGGGAATCGAGTTCGACGGCCGCATCGCCGAGGACTTCAAGCTCGCCACCGGGACCTGGGTCCACGTCGGGGCGCTGCGGGTGAAGCTGATCGCCGCGGCCAACCCGCTGATCCAGGACGCGGTGATCACCGGGCACGACCGCAATGAGATCGGGGCGCTGGTATTCCTCAACCCGGCTGGCGTCGCGGGGCTGGCGCGCGAGGCACTGCACGAGCGTCTGGCGCAGGCACTGCGCAGTCTGGCGCAGGGCGCGGGCAGCTCGACCCATCCGGTGCGCCTGCTCGTGATGAGCGAGCCGCCCTCGATCGACGCCAACGAGATCACCGACAAGGGCTACATGAATCAGCGCGCGGTGCTCGAGCGACGCGCTGCGCTGGTGGAAAGACTGTACGGCAATGCGCCCGAAGTCATCAAAACCTGAGGAACGGACATGGCAGACCGCAGCTACCGCATCACCGCCACCGGCAAGAACGCCCGCGCGAGCGACGACACGGCGATTCCCACCGATTACCGCCGTCTGCTGGCCCTGATCGAAGCCAAAACGCATTTCAACGTGATCCGCGGACGGCTGCGCGAATATCCCGACCAGCTGCTCAAGGAGTGGCTCGCGGAGATCGAGGAGCTCGGCTTCATCGAGACGCTGCCGGCGGAATCCGGCGAGGAACTGGATTTCACCGATCACTTCACCGCCAAGCTCGCGACCGGCACCGGCCTGCTGCCGCAGGACGCCGAGCGCCTGACGCGCGTCGCGGCCGAAGCCGGGACTGCGCTCGAGCGCAGCGGCCTTTTCCTCGCCCGCGAGCGGATCGTGAACCGCCCGACGGCGACGCGCACTCCCGAGCAGACCACGGTGCTGATCGTCGAGGACGATCCGGACCAGCTCGCGCTCGCGGACCTGCGCGTCAGCATGGCGGGCTACGCGGTTCGCGTCGCGCGCAACGCCGCAGAGCTGCTGGCCGAGCTGCGTACGCGGCAGCCGCCCGACGTCATGCTGCTGGACGTGATGCTGCCCGACGGCAACGGCTTCGACATCCTGGGCAAGGTCCGCAGCCACCGCAAGCTCGCCATGCTGCCGGTGGTGATGCTCACCGCGAAGACCAAGGGCGAGGATATCCAGCGCGGCCTCGCGCTCGGAGCCGACGCCTACGTCACCAAGCCGTACAGCAAGAGCGTCCTGGTCGACGCGATCCGGCAGGTGCTGCGCGCCGGCTGAGCGTGATCTTCCGCACGACGGAAGCCACTCCTTACAAAGGATTACAGATCTAGCGCCCCCAGCCCGCGCGTCTCCTCTAAGGTCACAGGGAGAGCAGGCGCGAAGAACGGAGGGCGCATGTTGTTGCCGCGTTTTGACGGGGAAGCCGAAGCCCGGTTCCGGTCGCGTTTCACGGAGCGCTCGATTCCGTTCATCCGCGTCTCGCTACCGCTCGCGGCGACGCTGTACCTGTTCTTCCTTGCCTGGGACTACTACCTCGATCCGCACTCGCTGCTGTATACGCTCGCGGTGCGCCTGCCGTTCAGCTTCCTGGCGGTCGCGGTCTTCGGCTTCACCTTCCTGAAATCCTTCGAGCGCTGGTCGCAACCGATTCTCGGCCTCACGGTCGTCCTGGGCGCGACCGGAATCGCGATCTGCCTGGCGATTCTGCCGCACGGCTTCGACTACGGAACTCCAGGATTGCTGCTGGTCATCATGTACGCCTGCGGCGCGACTCGGTTGCTGCTGCGCGCGGCCACCGTCGCCTGCCTGGCCATCATCGCGATCTCGAACTTGACGCTGCTGGCGGTTAACGCCAGCGGCTTCGAGTTTTTCAACACCAACGTCTTCCT
>DAHVFK010000545.1 GCA_027317055.1 Betaproteobacteria bacterium
TGAATCAACGGGTAAGCCAGAACGTCGGCAGCGCGTCGAAGCTCACCGGCTCGCAGCAATGCGGGACTGCAGACGGGAAAGTAGCGGTCGCGAAAGATCTCCTGCCCCGCGAATTCCGCCGGCATGCGACGGGCGTAGCGAATCGCCACGTCGGCTTCACCCGAGCGGAGATCCAGCACCGAATCGCTGCCGATCACTTTAAGCGCCAGGTCCGCATGCGCCGCACGCCAGCGCGGAATCCGGGGCACCAGCCAGCGGCCGGCGAATGCGCTCGGCGTGGTCACGCGCAGCGGGCGGCGCGCCGCGTTGCTCGAGAGTGATTCGATTGCAAGCGCAAAGGCATCAAAGCCGTTGCGCAGCACCGGGTAGAGGCGCTCGCCCGGGCCGGTTAACGCGAGCGGCCGCGGCCGGCGTCGGAACAGTTCCTGGCCACAGCGCTCCTCGAGCGCGCGCATGTGATGGCTGATCGCGGTGGGCGTAACGCCGAGCTCCGCGGCGGCCTTCCTGAAGCTCAGGTGGCGTGCCGCGGCCTCGAACGCGCGCAGAGCCATCAGGGGCGGAAGCTTTCGCACCTCCACATTCTAGATGAATCTCGCTCATCCTCAAGCTGAGGAATTCGAGTTTGTCGTGCATGGGCGCTGCGTCCCAGCATGGGCGCCATGATTGCGATGGAGCGACTGCGCACCAGCCTGAGGGGCGAGCTGGTCCTTCCGATCGACGCAGCGTACGAAACGGCGCGCCGGGTGTGGAACGGCATGGTCGACAAGCGTCCCGCGCTGATCGCGTATTGCGCCGGCCGTGACGACGTCGTTGCGGCGCTCGCCTTCGCCCGGCAGCACGATCTGCCGGCGTCGGTGCGCGCCGGAGGGCACAACGTGGCAGGCAACTCTTTGTGCGAGAACGGCCTGGTGGTCGACCTGTCGCGGATGAAGGCGATCCACGTCGACCCGGTCCGGCGAGTTGCACGCGCCGCGGCGGGTCTGACGCTTGCCGAGTTCGACGCTGCGACCCAGGCGCATGGCCTCGCGACCACGATGGGCGTGAACAGCGACACCGGCATCGCGGGCCTGACGCTGGGCGGTGGAATCGGCCGCTTAGGCCGCAAGCACGGGCTCGCGTGTGACAACGTGCTCGCCGCCGAAATCGTCACCGCCGACGGCCGGCTGCTGCGGGCAAGCGAGGACGAAAACGCGGACCTGCACTGGGCGCTGCGCGGCGGCGGCGGCAACTTCGGCGTGGTCACTGCGTTTGAGTACAGGCTGCACCCGGTGGGTCCGACGGTGCTCGCGGGATCGCTGCTGTATGGATCCGACGCGGTGCGCGGCGCGCTGCGCCACTGCCGCGAATTCTCGCGCGCGGCACCCGACGAGCTGTGCGTCGACGCGGCGCTCGTCTCAGGCCCCGATGGGCGGCCGGCGGCAAGCATCTCGCCGTGCTGGTGCGGCACAGTCGAGGCGGGGCTGAAGGCGGTCGCGCCGCTGCGCGCATTCGGCGCACCGGTCGAAGACCGGATCGGCCCGGTCGCTTACACGCAGATGCAAAAAGGCGGCGACGAACTTTTCGCGCGCGGGCGGCGGTTCTACTGGAAGGCGCAGTTCCTGCCGGAGCTGAGCGAGCAGGCCGTCGACGCGCTGGTCGAGAGCTTCGCCGGCGTGCCGTCGCCGCTCTCGGTCGTCGTACTGCAGCAGCTTGGCGGCGCGGTTGCGCGCGTGGCGCCCGACGCCACGGCATTCGTGCACCGCAACGCGGCCTACGACTGCTTTCCGATAGCGATCTGGGAGGATCCAGCGGACGATGAACGGAACATTCGCTGGGCGCGCGAGCTCTATGCCGCGATGCAGCCCTACTCCTCCGGCGTCTACGTCAACAACCTGGGCGATGAAGGCGAGGAGCGCGTGCGCTCGGCATATGGCGCGAATTACGCGCGCCTGCAGCGCGTGAAGGCGAGGTACGACCCGACGAACTTCTTCCGCCTCAACCAGAACGTCGCGCCGATGCGCGCCCCGGGAGACAGAATCAATTAGCTACAGCGTCGCCAGTGCCGCGGCAATGATCGCGTCGCGGTCGACGCCGAAAAACTGCCTCAGCGCGACTCGCGTGTCACTGCGCCCGAAGCCGTCGGTGCCGAGCGCGACGTAGCGCCGCCCCGGCGGCGCCCAGGCGCGCGGCAGGTCGGCCACGGCGCTCACGTAGTCGCTCGCGGCGACGATCGGCCCCTTGGTAGCTTCGAGACATTGTGTGATCCAGGGTTTATCCGATCCGGGACGAACTTCCCTCACCGCCGCCGAAGCTCCGCCCGAGGCGAGGCCGTCCCAGCGCAGCTCGCTCCAGCTCGTCACGCTCCAGACG
>DAHVFK010000546.1 GCA_027317055.1 Betaproteobacteria bacterium
GGAAGCTGCCGCTCTTGTTGATGCTCGCACCGACCACCGTGTCGCCGGGCTTCTTCGCCACCGGCATCGACTCGCCGGTGAGCATCGATTCGTCCACCTGCGACTCGCCCTCGAGCACTTCGCCGTCCACCGGGATCTTGTTGCCCGGCCGAATCACCACCGTGTCGCCCTTGGCGACCTCGGCGGTGGGGATCTCAACTTCCTTGCCGTCGCGCAGCACCGATGCCATCGGCGGCGCGAGGTCCATCAGCGCGCGGATCGCGTCCGATGCCCCGGCGCGGGCGCGCATCTCCAGCCAGTGGCCGAGCAGAATGAACACCAGCAACACCGCCACCGCCTCGTAGAACTGCTCGCCCTTGAAGAGGAAAGTGGCGCCGACGCTGAACACGTAACCGGTGCCGACCGACAGCACCACCAGCACCGCCATGTTGAGCACGCCATTTCGCAGCGCGCGCCAGGCGGCGACGAAAAACGGCCAGCTCGGATAGATTATGGCGATGCTGCCGAGGATGGACAGCCACAGGTTGAGCTCTAGCCCGAAGGGCGGGGCGGGCGGAGCGAACAGTCCTCCCATCGGCGAGTAGATAAAGATCGGCAGCGTGAACGCGAGGCAGATCCAGAACCGGTTGCGCATGTCGCGCGCCATCTCTTCCGCCCCCATGCCCGCGCCGTGACCCATCTCGTGCGCCATGCTGTCGCCGTGGCCCGCATGCTCGGCATGCTTCGCGTGTTCCGCGTGCGCGGCGCCCATCGAGGGTATCGCCGCCGCCTGCGCGGGCGGATCCTCGGGCTCGCACACGTGCCGGGGCACGAGCTCGCCGCCGCAGTGAAAGCCGCACTGGTCCACTCCCGCCTTGATCGTCTTGAGGTCGGTCAGCGCCTCGTCGTAGGCCACGGTCGCGCTGCCCGAGACGTAATTCACGTCCACGCGCTCGACGCCGCGCAGCTTCGCGAGCCGCTTCTCCACGCCGCGTCCGCTGAGTGCCGAAAGCAGCCCGCCGACGTCAATGGTGCTGGTCTTCATTGCTCTTCTCCTTTGCCGCGGCGCCGGTTGCTTCGCCGCCTTTGGATCGGTTCTGTCGAATACAGCGACCAGCTTGAACCTTCCGGTAATGTTAATGTCAAGCCTCAGCGGTGCGAGTGCGCGAAACGCACCTGCACGGGGCGCAGCAGCCCGGGGCGGGAAACGTGCAAGACAACCGCGAAGGGTCCCTTGGCGGGAATCGCGAAGAAGTTTCCGTAGGCGAGCGCATCGACGATCAGCATGGGCTCGAGCGCCCTGTCCTTTCCGCTCACGCCGCGGCTTTCGACGCGCGCCGTGACCCTTGCGTCGGTGATGCGCTTTCCGCTCGCGGCATCGAATATGGCCACCCTGACGTAGAATTGCCCGGGAGCGGGCGCGCCGCCGTGCATGTCGCGCTCCCCGTGCCCGCTCGGATCGCCGCGCACGAGCTCGGAAGGGACGATCCCCAGATAGAACGCCATTCCCTGGACGACCTCCTTCTGGTTCGCGATGTCTGCCCTGGCCGCGGCCGCCGCAGCGGCGAGCGCGAGGAGCACCATCAGGCTCAGGGCCGCTGCGTGCAGTCGGAGATTCATGCCTGCCTCGCGGGCTCGTGCGGCGCTCACTCCGCGCTTTCCACCATCAACGCGAACGCATGCGCCTGCAATTCGAACGCGCCGGCGTTTCCGAGCCCGCCTTCCTGTCCTTGCGCGCGTATGTCGGCGGGCGGCGGCGCCGACGTATCGACCGCCGCGCGCCACCGGCGATCAGGCGCCGGCGCCGGCAGCTCGAAGCGTGCAGCCTGCGCAGTCGCGTTGAACAGCAGGCACAGGCCCGGCGAACGCGAGGCGTCCGCGCCGTCGGCCGATGCGATGGCACAGCCGAGGATTCCGGCCGGCCCGCTCCAGTCCGGCGCCGCGCCGCCGGGCCCGAACCAGCGGATTTCACGCTCGGTATAGAAACCCTCCCGGCGCAGCATCGGATGGCGCCTCCGCAGAGCGATCATCTCCCGCACGAACCGGACGATCTCGGCGTTCCTCTCGAGCAAGGCCCAGTCGTACCAGGAAATCTCGTTGTCCTGGCAGTACGCGTTGTTGTTGCCGCGCTGGGTGCGCCGGAACTCGTCCCCGCCGAGAATCATCGGCACCCCGCGCGCAACAAGCAGCGTCGCAAGGAGATTCTTGATCTGGCGAATGCGCAGCCGCTCGATCGCCTCGTCGTCCGTCGGCCCCTCTACGCCGTAGTTCGCGCTGTTGTTCTGGTCGGTACCGTCGCGGCCCTGTTCGCCGTTCGGCTCGTTGTGCTCGCCGGCGTAGCTGACCAGGTCGTTGAGCGTGAAGCCGT
>DAHVFK010000547.1 GCA_027317055.1 Betaproteobacteria bacterium
AAGGTTCTCGAACCGCAGGGCCAGGGTGAGGCGCCGAAGGCGATCAAGCCTCGCCGAATGGAAGCCTTCGAGGTAGCCGTGTGAAGACGAGATGAAGACATCCATTTTTTACGGCTGGCCAAGCCTCCTGGCCGATGACCAATTTCTGGCGAAGTTGCTGGAGGTTAACTTGCCCCGTGGGCCAGCGGGCTGATCTGGCCTGCTGATCGTTACGATCCAAACCCGCCGCAGGCGGCAGGTCGGCTGGACCCAAGCACACGCCAAACGGATCTTGCTCGTGCGGCAAACCGCCCCTATGATTTGGATAGCTGCTTTCGTACCGTTGGCAAGCAGAGGCGCCGTTCAGGCCCCGCACTGACAAAAAAGGTTCCACCCCGATGACAAGAGCCCCTGGGCTCTCCCGCAAGGGTAGTCGGGGTGGTCGCTTTTTGGCTCAGTACCAGGTCTTCGTGCGCCTCTTGAAAATATCGCGCTGGCTTTTAACACTACAGCGCTAAGTTGATCTTGTATCGCACGTAAATATCGGCGAAAGTTCTGCCTGTCAAGTGCTCTTCCGGAGACCGAGGCATGGATGCCGAACAGATTCGTCGCTTGGAGCCGCTGTTGGCGGATTACTTGAAACGCTTCGACGACTGCTTTGCGCGGCGTGACACACGGGCGCATTTGCCCGTCTATATCCGCGGGCAGCTTTCTGGGTTGCCGCGCAAGAGCGTTGAACCAATCGCGCTGGCCGCGGACGTGCCCGTGCGGACGTTGCAGGAGTTTTTGACGCAGTCGTCGTGGGATGAGGACCGGGCGCGCAGCCGCGTCTCGGAAATTGTGGCCCAGGAGCATGCTCACGAGGAGTCGATCGGCGTGATTGACGAAACAGGCTGGGTGAAGAAGGGAGAGCACACGCCGGGCGTGCAGCGGCAATATTGCGGATCCGTGGGAAAACAGGAGAACAGCATCGTCACCGTTCACTTGGGTTACGCGGTCGGTGACTTCCATTGCTTGCTCGATGGCGATTTGTTTTTGCCCGAGATCTGGAGCAACGATCGTGAACGCTGCCAGCGTGCCGGCATTCCGGATGAGGTCGTCTATCGTCCCAAGTCGGACATCGCCCTGGAGCTCTATGACCGCACGCGGTCGCAGGGAATGCGGTTTGGTTGGTTGACCTTTGACGAATGGTATGGCGGCAAGCCTCAGTTCTTGCGGGCGCTTTGCACGCGGGGGCAAAAATTCGTGGCGGAAATTCCCAAGGGTTTCATGGCTTGGATCAGGCCCCCGCGCGTTACGAACCGGCCTTTTCACCACAAGCGGCGCGGAAGCGGGCGAAAAACTCCCCGCCTCGTGGCGGGCGCCGCAAGGCCGCAAACTGTCGAGCAGTTGGCGAAGTCGCACCCGGCCCTAGCCGCTCAGCCCTGGCAGGCGTGGCGCATCAAGGACACCGAGAAAGGACCGCTGGTGTGGCGTGTCAAGCAGGTGCTGGTCTACATCAAAGATGGACGTGGACTGCCGGAAGGGCCGTATCACCTGCTCGTCTGCTATCATCCTTTCACCGACGAGATCAAATACTTCCTCAGCAATGCTCCGGCGGACACGCCGGTCAAAGACCTATTGCGAGTTGCCTTCGGGCGTTGGCACATCGAGCGCTGCTTTGAAGATGGCAAGGGAGAAGTCGGCTTGGACCATTGGGAGGGTCGTCGCTGGCTGGGCTTGCAACGCCATTTGATTCTGACGATGGTGAGTTACCTGTTCCTCGCGAAAACCTGCCAGAGGCTGCGGGGGGAAAAAAAATCCAGAGTGGACTGTGTGCCAGGTCAAGATAGCGACGGACGCGATTGTGCTGGGCTCACAACTCGGCTCCGCAGCACGCGAGCGACTGTACGAGAGAGCTGTGAAGTGCATCAATTACTACCAACGACGCAACGCTTCTGCTCGCAAGAGCCACACGCGAGCGACGATCCGCAAATTACACCGCAACGGCATCAAGCTCACGGGCCTCCCTCGTTGCGACCAAAACACGAGTTAGCGCTGTAGTGTTAGCTCACTGACTACCGCTGGATCGATCCAGCCGTTTGTCCCTACATTCGCGCAACCGACCCAGTCAAAGCATTTTGCGTACTGTGCCAACGAGACCATCCAGCGTTCGGCACCTCCTGAAATCAGATGTGGCGCAATAAAGCCAACCCGGATCCTGCTTGCGAGACTTTTTTTCCGATAACGCGACTCAGCGGCACCGCGAACAACGCGGCGGCACTTCATGCCCTCGGCTCGCGCGCAATTTACAGGAGGGGCGGCGCGCGGCGCGATCAACGGCCCGTTCATGGG
>DAHVFK010000548.1 GCA_027317055.1 Betaproteobacteria bacterium
CGCCGAACTCGCCCTTCGGATGCTCGACCGCGGCATAGGCCTCGCCTTGCGGAACGTGCATGCCCTCGGTGAAGAGCTTGAAGTGGTGGATCAGGTCCTCCATATTGGCCTTCATCTCGGCGCGCGGAGGCGGCGCGACCTTGTTGTTGTCCACGATCACCGGGCCGGGGTTGTTGCGCAGCCACTCGATGCACTGCTTGACGATGCGGTTCGACTGGCGCATTTCCTCAACCCGCACCAGGTAGCGGTCGTAGGTGTCGCCGTTCTTGCCCACCGCAATGTCGAAATCCAGCCGGTCGTAGACCTCGTAGGGCTGCTTCTTGCGGATGTCCCACTCGATCCCGGAGCCGCGCAGCATCGGCCCGCTGAAGCCGAGTGCGAGCGCGCGCTCGGGCGAGACCACCCCGATCCCGACCGTGCGCTGCTTCCAGATCCGGTTCTCGGTCAGCAGCGTCTCGTAGTCGTCCACGTACTTGGGGAAACGCTCGGTGAAGTCCTCGATGAAATCGAGCAGCGATCCCTGCCGGTTGCGGTTGAGCACCTTCAGGTCGCTTTCGCTGCGGAAGCGCGACGGCTGGTACTGCGGCATCGCGTCCGGCAGGTCGCGGTACACCCCGCCCGGGCGGTAATAGGCGGCGTGCATGCGCGCGCCCGAAACCGCCTCGTAGCAGTCGAGCAGGTCCTCGCGCTCGCGGAAGCAGTACAGGAACACCGTCATCGCGCCGAGGTCGAGGCCCAGCGTCGCGAGCCCCAGCAGGTGGTTCAGGATGCGCGTGATCTCGTCGAACATGACCCGGATGTACTGCGCCCGGATCGGCACCTCGATTCCCAGCAGCTTCTCCAGCGACAGGCAGAACGCGTGCTCGTTGCACATCATTGAAACGTAATCGAGCCGGTCCATGTACGGCAGCGACTGGATGTACATCCTCGACTCCGCGAGCTTCTCGGTCGCGCGGTGCAAGAGACCAATATGCGGGTCGGCACGCTGCACCACCTCGCCGTCCATCTCGAGCACCAGCCGCAGCACGCCATGCGCTGCCGGGTGCTGCGGGCCGAAGTTGACCGTGTAGTTTCGGATCTCGGGCACTAGCGCGACTCCTCGCCGTAGTGCTCCTCGCGCACCACGCGCAGCGTGATCTCGCGCGGCTCGATCGTCACCGGCTGGTAGATGACCCGCTTCTGCTCGGGGTCGTAGCGCATCTCCACGTAGCCCGAGACCGGGAAGTCCTTGCGGAACGGGTGGCCGATGAAGCCGTAGTCGGTCAGGATGCGGCGCAGATCCGGGTGTCCTTCGAACACGATGCCGACCAGGTCGAAGGCCTCGCGCTCGTACCAGTTGACGCTCGGCCAGACGTCGACCACCGAGTCGACCTTGGGAAAATCGTCGTCGCGGCAGAACACGCGCACCCGCAGGCGCCAGTTCTTGCTCACCGACAGCAGGTGCAGCACGGCGGCGAAGCGCTCGCGTTCCCCGGGGCGCGCGCCGTAGGTCGAGTAGTCGACGCCGCACAGATCGATCAGCTGCTCGAAGCGCAGCTCGGGGTGGTCGCGCAGCGTGAGCGCCACGTCGTGGTAGTCGGCGGCGCCGACCTCAAGTGTGAGCTCGCCCAGCCGCTCGGCGAGCTTCACATCCCCGCCCTGGAGCGCGCCCTCAAGCGCGTCGTACAGCCGTTGCAGTCGCGGGCTCATCTGGCGATCGTGTTGGTCCGCTTGATCTTGTTCTGCAGCTGCACCAGGCCGTACAGCAGCGCCTCGGCGGTCGGCGGACAGCCCGGCACGTAGACGTCCACCGGAACAATGCGGTCGCAGCCCCGCACCACCGAGTACGAGTAGTGGTAGTAGCCGCCGCCGTTGGCGCACGAGCCCATCGACACCACCCAGCGCGGCTCGGGCATCTGGTCGTACACCTTGCGCAGGGCCGGCGCCATCTTGTTGCAAAGCGTTCCGGCCACGATCATCACGTCGGACTGGCGCGGACTGGGGCGGAACACGATGCCGAAGCGATCCAGGTCGTAGCGCGCAGCGCCGGCGTGCATCATCTCGATCGCGCAGCACGCGAGGCCGAAGGTGACCGGCCAGAGCGACCCGGTGCGGGTCCAGTTGATGAGCTTGTCCGCCGTGGTGGTGACGAACCCCTGCTGCAGGACGCCTTCTATTCCCATTCCAGCGCCCCTTTCTTCCACTCGTAGACGAAACCGACCACCAGGATGCCGAGGAACAGCATCATCGACAGGAAGCCGAACAAGCCGATCTGGTTGAGCACCACGGCCCACGGGAACAGGAACGCGATCTCCAGGTCGAACAGGATGAAC
>DAHVFK010000549.1 GCA_027317055.1 Betaproteobacteria bacterium
GGCGACCTGGGACCCGACGCTGTCGCCTTCGACCGCGCTCGGGGTGACCACCGCGGTGCTCGGCAACTGCGGCTTCGGCATCGCGCCGTGCCCGGCGCCCATGCGCGAGACGATGGTGCGCAACCTCTCGGTGGTCGAGGGCATGGACCTCGGCGCGCTGCTCGCCGGCACGCGCTGGGAGTTCGAGACCTTTGCCGAATACCTGGCGCAGCTGCGCCGCGCGCGGCCCTACCCCAACGTCGCGGTGCTGGCGCAGCACTCGACCATCCGCACCGCGGTCATGGGCGAGGAGGCCTCCACCCGCTCCGCGGCGCGCGCCGACGAGATCGTACTCATGCGCGCGCTGGTGCGCGAGGCGCTCGACAACGGCGCGATCGGCTTCGCCTCGTCGTTCTCGCCCAACCACAGCGGCTGGGGCGGGCGCCCCATGCCTTCGACCATCGCGACGGAAGACGAGCTCAGGGCGCTCGCCGGCGCGCTGGGCGACGCGCAGCGCGGCGTGTTCGTCATGGCGACCGGCTCGCGCGCCACGCCCGAGATGATGGAGTCGATCGCGGCCGCGACCGGCCGGCCGGCGTTCATGGTCACGGTGCTGACGATGCACAATCACGCCGACCCGGACCGCGCGCTGACCTACTACGAGAAATGCGCCGCGGCGATCGAGCGCGGGCACGAGGTCTACATCCACACCAGCTGCCAGCCGCTGTCGTTCGACTTCACGCTCAGGGACCCCTACCTGCTTTATTCGCACGACGCGTTCGAACCGGTGCGGCGGGCGCGCCCGGAAGATTTGCCGGAGATCTACGCCGACGCCGCGTTCCGCGCGCGCTTCCAGGAAAACCTCGCGCATCCGGGCAAGGGCATCCTGTTCTACGGCGACTGGTCCAAGGTCGAGGTCGATGGGACCCCATTGCTTCAGCTCGCGAACGAGGCGGGCAGGGACCCGCTCGACTTCTTCTTCGACCTGCCGCTTGACGCGCCGCTGGTGGCCAAGCTGTTCCAGAACGACGACGACGGGGTCGCGCCGCTGCTGCGCCACCCCGCGGGAGTGGTCGCACTGTCGGACGCGGGCGCGCACCTCATCTTCCTGTGCGACGCGGGGTTCGGGCTGCACTTTCTCGCCCACTGGGTGCGCGACACCGAGACCTTCAGCCTCGAGGAGGGTGTGCGCCGCCTGACCAGCGACCCGGCGATGAGATACCGCATCGCCGGGCGCGGGCGCATCAAGCCCGGGTTCGGCGCCGACCTGCTGCTGTTCGATCCGCTCGGCGTAGGGGTGTCGCCGCTCGAGCGCGTTGCCGACCTGCCGGGCGGCGGCACGCGCGTGATTCGCCGCCCCAAAGGCGTCGCCGGCGTGTGGGTCAACGGCCAGCAGGTGTTCGACGGCACCCACTACCTGCGCCTCAAGTCCGGCCCGGGCCAGGTGCTCGACCGCTTCGAGGCCTGACTACTCCAGCAGCAGCCGGTTGACGCGCTTGACGAACGCGGCCGGGTCGTCGAGCTGGCCGCCTTCGGCGAGCAGCGCCTGATCGAACAGCAGACCGGCCCAGTCCGCCAGGTGCGCCTCGTCGGCGGCCATGCGCGCCACCAGCGGATGCGAAGGGTTGAGCTCGAGGATCGGCTGCGCGGCCGGCGCTTTCTGCCCGGCGGCCTTGAGCAGGCGCTGCAGGTGGCCGCTCAGGTCGTGCTCGTCGGCCACCAGGCACGAGGGCGAGTCGGTCAGGCGCAGCGTGACGCGCACCTCCTTCACCCGCTCGCCGAGCGCGGCCTTGACCTTTTCCACCAGCGCCTTGTGCTCCTCGACGGTCTTGTCCTGCGCCGCCTTCTCGTCCGCGTCGGCCAGCGCTCCCAGGTCGAGGCCGCCGCGAGCGACCGACACCAGGGGCTTGCCTTCGTATTCGGTCAGGAAGCCGAGCATCCATTCGTCGACGCGCTCCGACAAGAGCAGCACCTCGATCCCCTTCTTGCGGAAGATCTCCAGGTGCGGGCTCGAGCGCGCCGCGTCCCAGCTGTCGGCGGCGAGCGTGTAGATCTTGTCCTGGCCGGGCTTCATGCGCCCGATGTAGTCCTCTAGCGAGACGCTCTGCTCGGCGGAGTCGGCGGCGGTGCTGGCAAAGCGCAGCAGCTTCGCCAGCGCGTCGCGGTTGGCGCTGTCCTCGCCCACGCCTTCCTTCAGCACCTGGCCGAACTCGTTCCAGAACGCGGCGTACTTGTCCTTCCGGTTTTCGGCCAGGTCGGCAAGCAGCGCGAGCACGCGCTTGGTCGAGCCTTCGCGGATCGATTTGACGTCGCGCGACTCCTGCAGGATCT
>DAHVFK010000054.1 GCA_027317055.1 Betaproteobacteria bacterium
ATGCAGGAAGCGGTCGCCGTGGGGGATGCGGCCTACCACGCCGCCGGCGCCAGCGCGGTATTCGAGCGCAACCCCTTCGAGCGGCGCTTTCGCGACCTGCACGCGGTGGCGCAGCAGCTGCAGGGCCGCCGCGCGCACTTCGAGACGGTAGGGCGCTACCTGCTCGGGCTCGAGCCGGATCTCAGCTTCGCCTGAGCCCGACTCAGTCGAGCCCGATCATTCGCCCGATGGCGCTGAGGAACATCCCGGCGCGCACGCCGTCGGCCTGCAGCTCGGTGCTGGCGCGCTCGAACATGCCGTGCACCGACTTCATCTTGACTTCCAGCTCGGGCGGTTCGGCGCCGCTCGCGCCGAGCATGTCCTTCAGCTCGTTCACCTCCGCGCGCAGCGCGGCGTGGCTGGTGCCGGCCGGCAGCCGGGCGAGATTGTCGGAGATTTCGTCCACCAGCTTCCTGGCGGCGTCGACGTCGATGCGGCGCTGGCTCATGTCGCGGTTCCTCGGGGCAGAAGCGCGAGGATAAATCAGAAATCGAATTGTTACTTGTCGGCGCGGTTTTGGCGCCGGGCGAGGAGGTAGCGGGTGCGGGCCGAGAATCGTGCCAGCGGGATGGGCACCGGATCGTCGCGGCCGACCAGCTCGCGGATGCGGGCCGCCACTTCGGCCAGCTCGTCCTCGTGTCCGTACCAGCTTGTCAGCGCAAGGTATTCGGCTGCGGCGGCGAGGGGCGCGCCGTCGCGCTGCGCGCGTGCAAGCCAGGCCCCGGCGTCGAACGCGTAGTATTGCGCGGCGCAGAACTCTTCGATCCCCGCGAGGGCGTCGTGTTCCATGGCGGCATAGCCTGCGACGCCAACATTACACCCGATCGCGATTAGGGGGCGACCGGCGTGGGGGCGGGGAGCGTGATTCCCGCATGCTGCATCGCATCGCGCGCGAGATCGGGACGGTCCGTAATCAATCCGTCCACTCCCAGGGTCAGCATGTCTTCGATCTGGGTCGGCTTGGAAAGCGTCCACACGACGACTTTCAGCCCCAGGGCGTGCGCCTCGGCCAAGCTGGCGGCGTCGAGGTCGCGGAAGTAGGGCGACCAGACCGCGCCGCCGGCGGCCTTGACCATCCTGGGAACCGAGCCGCCGTAGTCGGCGAGCCTGAGGCCCGCGGTCCACGGCGAGCCCGCCGGGTCGCCGGCACGGATGTTGTCGAGCCAGCTCCGCTGCGCGGTGAGGTAGACGGTGGGGATCCCGGGCGCCTCGGCCTGCACGATCCTGAGCGTGCGCCAGTCGAAAGACTGGATCATCGAGCGCTTTTCCATTCCGCCCGCGCGGATGGCCGCGATCAGCGCGCGCGCGAAGGGCTCCGGCGGCAGCGTTTCGTCCGGCGCCGCGGGCGACAGCTTGGTCTCGATGTTGAAGCGCACCGACTCGTTGCGCGCCTTGTTCACCAGCGCGAACAGGTCCGCCAAGCGCGGGATGCGCGCCCCGTCCGCCGGGACCTGGTCCGGGAACTGGCGCGCGTAGCTCGTCGCCGGGTTGAGCCGCCCGACGTCGTAGCGCTCGAGCTCGGCGTAGCTCAGCGCGTGGATCATCGGCCCGGGCGCGGTGAGCCACTTGCCGTGCGGCCCGCGCGCGGTGTTCGGCGTTAGGCCGCGCTCGTGCGAGATCACCACCACGCCGTCGCGCGTCACCCCGACGTCGAGCTCGAGCGTGGTCACGCCGAGCGAGAGCGCGCGCGCGAACGCGGGCAGCGTGTTCTCCGGCGCCAGGCCGCGCGCGCCGCGGTGGCCTTCGAGGTCGAACGCGTGCGCCGCGAGCGAGACGCAGCAGGCGAGGGCGGCGACGCCAGCGCGGCCGATTACTTGCCTGCGCCCCACGAGTCCCTCAGCGTTACCGTGCGGTTGAAGGCCGACGCGTCGGCACGGTCGGCGACGAAATAGCCGTGGCGCTCGAACTGGAAGCGCTCCTCCGGCTTGGCCTCGCGCAGCGCCGGCTCGAGCCGCGCGGCAATGACCTTCTTCGATTCGCGGTTCAGATCGCCGACGCCTTCGGGCTGAGGCGTCGCGAACAGCCGGTCGTAGAGGCGGACCTCGGCCGCGTGCGCGTGCTTCGCGCTCAGCCAGTGGATGTTGCCCTTCACCTTGTAGGCGTCGGCGCCGGGCGTGCCCGAGCGCGAGTCCTCGAACACCCGGCAGCGCACGCTGTCCGTGCTCTTGTCGTAGCCGAGGCACTCGACGACATAGGCGTAGCGCAGGCGCACCTTGTTGCCGGGATAGAGGCGAAAGTACCCTTTGGGCGGGGATTCGGCGAAGTCCTCGCGCTCGATCCACAGCTCGCGCGAGAACGGAACCGGGCGCCTGCCCCAATCGGGCTTCTGCGGATGGTTGGGCGCCTCGCACGGCTCTTCCTTGCCTTCGGGGTAGTTCTCGATCACGAGCTTTAACGGGTCGAGCACCGCGATGCGGCGCGGCGCGACCTCGTTCAGGTGCTCGCGCATGCAGTCCTCGAGGATCGAGAAGTCGATCCACGAATCCGCCTTGGCGACGCCGATGCGCTCGGCGAAGCGGCGCAAGCCCTCCGGCGTGTAGGCGCGCCGGCGCGCGCCGACCAGGGTCGGCATGCGCGGGTCGTCCCAGCCCTCGACGTGGCCTTCGTCCACCAGCTGGATCAGCTTGCGCTTGCTGAGCACGACGTAGGTGAGATTGAGGCGCGCGAACTCGATCTGCTGCGGCAGCGGGCGCTCGAGCAGGGCGGCTTCGGCCAGGCGCTCGTTGAACCAGTCGTACAGCGGGCGGTGGTCCTCGAACTCGAGCGTGCAGATCGAGTGGCTGATGCGCTCGATCGCGTCCGAGACGCCGTGCGCCCAGTCGTAGCTCGGGTAGATGCACCAGGCGTCGCCGGTGCGGTGATGCGCCGCGTGGCGAATGCGGTACATCACCGGATCGCGCAGGTTGATGTTGCCGCTCTGCATGTCGATCCTGGCGCGCAGCACGTGCGTGCCGTCGGCATGCTTGCCCTCTTTCATCTCCTGCAACAACTTCAAATTATCATCGACCGCACGATCGCGGAACGGGCTGTTGCGGCCATGCTCGGTGAGCGTGCCGCGGTGGGCGCGCATCTCCTCGGCGCTGAGCGAGTCGACGTAGGCCAGTCCGCGCTCGATCAGGTTGCGCGCGAAGCCGTACAGCCGGTCGAAGTAGTTCGAGGCGTAGTACTGGTGCTCGCCCCAGTCGAAGCCGAGCCAACGCACCGCGTCGATGATCGAGTCGACGTACTCCTGCTCCTCCTTGGCCGGGTTGGTGTCGTCGAAGCGCAGGTGGCACACGCCGCCGTAGCCGCGCGCCAGGCCGAAGTTGAGGCAGATCGACTTCGCGTGGCCGAAGTGCAGGTAGCCGTTGGGCTCGGGCGGAAAGCGCGTGCGCACGCTCTTGTGCTTGCCGCTGGCGAGGTCGTGCTCGACAATCTGACGGATGAAATTCGACCCCGAGGGGGTGTTCGGGGTCTTGCTCGAAGGTGAGGCCATTCAAGGATAAGCGCTGATTCAGGAAGGGAATTCTACTCTAGCCGTCGCGCGCCATGGCCGGTTTGTCCCGCTTTTTGTCCCGCTTTGGGCGACCACGGGCGCTTGGTACCGACGTCAAATGAAGGCTCTTCAACTTTACGGAGAATGAGCCATGAGCTGGAAGATCGAAGGAACCTATTTCGAAAGCTGCAACTGCGAAGTCGCCTGCCCCTGCATCTTCTTGAGCGACCCGACCGATGGACAGTGCGACGCGCTGGTCGCCTGGCACATCGACAAGGGCAAGTTCGACGACGTGCCGCTGGACGGGCTGAACGTGATGCTGGCGGTGCATTCGGGAGGCAACATGGCGCAGGTGAAGTGGGACGCCGCGGTGTACCTCGACGAGCGCGCGAACGCCAAGCAGAAGGAGGCGCTGACCAAGGTCTTCGCCGGCCAGGCCGGCGGGCACCCGGAGCGGCTCGCTTCGCACGTCGGCAAGATTCTCGGCGTCGCGAGCGTGCCGATCAAGTACACGGCGGCGGGCAAACAGCGCAGCCTGAGCATCCCCAACATCGCCGAGGTCTCGATCGAGGCGCTCGAGGGACAGGGCGGCGCGGAGATCACGGTCACCAATCACCCGCTGTGCATTGCGCCCGGAAACCCCGCGGTCACCGCGCGCTCGAAGAAGCTGAGCTACAAGGACCACGGCAAGAGCTGGGAGCTCTCGGGCAAGAACGGCTTCTTCTCGCCGTTCCAGTACGCGGCGTGAACGGGCGGGCGCTGCCGCTCGCGTCGATCGGCGTGGTCGGGCTGCTGGCCTGGGCCTGGTTGGTGCAGATCGGGCGCGGCATGTCGATGCACGCGGCGATGCCGGGCATGCAGATGAGTTTCGGCATGCTGGCGACCATGTGGGCGGTCATGATGGCGGCCATGATGGTGCCGGCGGCGGCGCCCTCGTACCTGCTGCACGCGCGCATGGCGCAGCGCCCGCTCGCCTCGTGGGCCTACCTCGCGGGCTACCTCGGCGCATGGGCCGGCGCGGGCGTGGCCTACGCGCTGGCGCACTGGGGCTTGCAGCGGGCGGGGCTGGTGACGGCTGACATGCGCCTTGCCAGCACTGCGCTCGCGGGAGCGCTGCTTCTCGCCGCCGGCGTCTGGCAGTGGTCGCCCCTGAAAGCGAGCTGCGTGTCGCACTGCCGTTCGCCGCTCGGCTTCATGCTGAACGAATGGCGCGACGGCCTGGCGGGCGCGTTCGGCATGGGGCTGCGCTACGCGGCCTGGTGCGTGGGCTGCTGCTGGCTGGTGATGGCGGTGCTGTTCGTCGCCGGCGCGATGAGCTTCGCCTGGGCGCTCGGGATCTCGGCTTACGTGCTGGCGGAGCGCCTGCTCCCGCTGGGACGCGCGTTCGACCGCGCGGTGGGCGCCGCGCTCGCGGCCTGGGGCGTCTGGCTGCTCGGCACGGCGATCGCATGAGCTGGGCGATCGTCGGCTCGTACTACGAAAGCTGCAACTGCCAGGCGGTGTGCCCTTGCCGGCGGCTGAACGGGAAGTCGGGTGGAGATTCGACTTACGGCGTGTGCCAGTTCCTGCTGTCGTGGAGCATTCAGCGGGGTCAGGCCGACGGCGTCGATCTGGCGGGACTCCAGGTCGCGATGGCCGGCTTCTACCACGACGCCGAGCCGGGCAAACCGTGGTCGATCAAGCTGTACGTCGACGACCGGGCGGAGCCGGACCAGGCGGGGCAGCTCGAGCGCATCTTCCTCGGCAGGGCCGGAGGCAATATGCCGTTCACTTCCAATATCGTGACCAACCTCGGCCTGGCGCGCGCGCGGATCTCGCTTTCGCACGAACCGGGCCGGGAGGCGATCCGGGTGGGCGGGCTCGGAGAATCCGCGGCGGCGCGCCGCGCGCAGTACGAAGGCCTGGTCAGCTGCGGCATTCCCGGCCACGATCATCCGGGCACGGAATACGTCGCCTCGCTTGCGATGCATGACGGACCGCTGCAGTGGAATTACGAGGGGCGCTGCGGCTTCGCGACGGATTTCCATTTTCACGACTGAGCCGCGGGCTCGTCTTTGCGCGCGCGACCGTCGCCGTCCGGCGACAGGACGCAAGCAATTTTCAGGCGGAGATTAATGCAGGTTTAAGAATGTGCCGCTAGCTTCGCGGGCAATCCGCTCTCCCGTTCGTTCTCGAAAGGAGAACTCCCATGGCCCGGCAGCTCATCCCCGCGTCCGCAGCCGAATTGTTCGCCCACGCGCTCGCCATCGAGCGCGAAGCATTGTCGCGCTACCACGAGTTCGCCGACTGGATGCAGGACCTCGGGATCGAGGGCGTGGAGAGCGTGTTCCGCAAGCTCGAGCGGAGCGAGCGCGCGCACCTCGATTCTCTCGAGCGCAGCGCGGCGGGGCTCGAGCTGCCCGAGATCTCGCCCTGGCAATACGCCTGGTTCTTCACCTCGTCGCCCGCTTACATGGAGCTCACCTTCCCGCTCATGCCGCAAACCCCGCGCGACGCGCTCGCGCTCGCCTGCGTGGCGGAGCGGCGCGCCGAGGAGTTCTTCCTGCTGGCGGCCAACCGCTGCGGCGACGCGGCCGGAATCAAGCTGGCGGTCGAAATGGCGCTCGAGGAGCACCGGCGGGTGGCCGAGATCGAGCGCGCGCTGCGCGTCACCCCCGACCCGAGGCTCGACTGGGAGCAGGTCTACTCGCGCCGCTAGCGCACCGCCGGAAGGTATGATCGCGTCATGGACGCGAACGACCGCCGGCGTTTAGGGGAAGCGGTACGGGCAGGGATCATCGACGCCGGCCAGGCCGAGCGCCTGCTCGAGTATTTGGTCCAGGAGCACGAGCGGCCGCGCTTCACCCTGGTGCACGTGCTGTACTACCTCGGCGGCATGATCGCGATCGGCGCCATGTCGCTTTTCATGACGCTGGGCTGGAATTCGCTCGGCGGCTGGGGCGGATTCGCCACCGCGCTCGCCTACCTGGTGCTGTTTCTCGCGCTCACGCACTGGTTCCTCGAGCGCAGGCAGCTCGCGATCCCGGCCGGCATCATGGCCACGCTGGCGGTGGTGATGGTGCCGCTGGCGATCTTCTCGGCCCAGGCCGCGCTCGGCGACTGGGACGCGGCCAAGGCTTACCGCGACTACCACGTGTTCATCGACGGGCGCTGGCTGATGATGGAGCTCGGCACGCTCGCCGCCGGCGCGGCGCTGCTGTGGCGCTACCGCTTCCCGTTCATGCTGATGCCGATCGCGCTCACGCTGTGGTACATGAGCATGGACCTGGTGCCGTTCCTGTTCGGCGCCGGCCTGTACGACTTCGAGATGCGCAAGTTCATCTCGCTTTACTTCGGGCTCGCCACGGTGCTGCTCGCGTTCTGGGTCGACCTGCGCTCGCGCTTCTCGCAAGACTACGCGTTCTGGCTCTATCTGTTCGGAGTGCTCGCCTTCTGGGGCGGGCTGTCGCTCATCGATTCCGGCAGCGAACTCGGCAAGCTCGCCTACTGCGGTATCAACCTGCTCATGATTCTGGTCGGGGCGGTGCTGGGACGGCGCGTGTTCGCGGTTTTCGGCGGGATGGGGGTCGCCGGCTACCTCGGCCATCTGTCGTGGCGCGTGTTCCGCGACAGCCTGATGTTTCCGTTCGTGCTGACCCTGATCGGCCTGGCGATCATCTGGCTCGGCGTGGTCTGGCAGCGGCGCGAGCAGGAATGGTCGCAGCGGCTGCGGGCGGTCCTGCCCGCGGCGCTGCGTGAGCTGATCGAGGCGCGCGCCACGCGCTGAGCGCCCGGCACGGGATCAAGCCCCGGATGATGACCGAGCTGATCGCGCGCCACTGGCTGACGCTGCAAGGCGCGCTGGCCGTGCTCGGCCTGGCGATCTACGTGGTGGGCTCGCGCACCCTGCGCCAGCGCCGGCGCCCTTCGGCCGCGATCGCCTGGGTCATCGCGCTGCTGCTGCTGCCCTACGTCGCGCTGCCGCTGTACATGGCGTTCGGCACGCGCAAGATCGTGGATCCGCGCCAGCTGGCCGGGCCGCAGCCGTACCCGGCGCGCATTGCCGGCGACCCCGAGTCGCCCGAGGTGCATCTGCGCAAGCTCGCCGCGGCGATGTCGCTGCCGGGCGCCGAGTCGTACCGGCAACTGAACGTTCACCAGGACGGCGCGCAGGCGCTGCAAGCGCTGCGCGACCTGATCGAGGGCGCCGCGCGCACGCTCGAGATCTGCACTTTCGTGTTGGGCAGGGACGCGATCGGCAGGGAGATCGCCGAGCGCCTGGAGCGCCGTGCGCGCGACGGCGTGACGGTACACCTGCTGGTGGACGGGATCGGCGCCTATCTTTCCGGCCTGCCGGACTTCCGGCGCCTGAGAGCGGCGGGGGTGCGCACCGCGCTGTTCGTGCCGCCGCTGCGCTCGTCGCTGCGAGGGCGCACCAACCTGCGCAATCACCGCAAGATGGCGATCGCCGACGGCGGCTGGCTGTGGTGCGGCGGCAGGAACCTGGCGCGCGAATATTTCGACGGCAGCCCGGCGCCGGCGGGCAGGACGAGGCCCTGGATCGACCTGAGCTTCGACCTGCGCGGGCCGCTGGCCGGGCGGGCGCAGCAGCAGTTCGTGCAGGACTGGGCGTTCGCCACCGAGCAGACTGTCCCCGAGGCGGCGCCCGCGGCGGCGGAGGAGGCGCCTGCGCCCAGAGGCCAGCTCATCCCGAGCGGCCCGGACCAGGCCGACGACACGGTCTACACCCTGCTCGTGTCGGCCTTTTTTGCCGCGCGCCGGCGCATCCTGGCGGTCACGCCGTACTTCGTTCCCAACGCGACCCTGCTGATGTCGCTCGCGCTAGCGGCGCGGCGCGGCGTAGCGGTCGACCTGGTGATGCCGGCGAAATCCAACCACCTCTTGGCCGACATGGCACGCCACCGGGCGCTGCGCGACCTGGCCGCCGCCGGGGCGCGGATCTGGTTTGTGCCGCGCATGATCCACGCCAAGGCCGTGGTGATCGACGACGATCTTGCCCTGGCCGGATCGGCCAACCTGGACGAGCGCAGCCTGTTCCTGAATTACGAGCTGATGGTCGCGTTCTACGACCCGGCCGCGATCGAACGCTTCGCGCAGTGGATCGCGCGCCAGCGCGCCGCCGCGGCCGCCTACCGCCCGCGCCCGCCCGGGTTGGCGCGCGACGTGGCGGAGGGGCTGCTGCTCTGGCTCGGGTTCCAGCTCTGAGCGCGGCGGGGCCGCCTCAGGCCTGGTGAAAGCGGTTGCGGCCGGCGGACTTGGCCTGGTACATCGCGCCGTCGGCGCGCTGCAGCAGCTCGGCTGCGCCGGGCTCGCCGTTCGCCGCGATGGCCAGGCCGGCGCTGGCGGTCGCGGCCACGGCGCGCTCGCCGACCATGACCGGCTCGCGCATGTGGGCCACCAGCTTGCGCGCGACTTCGCGCGCGTCGTCGTCGCTTGCGAGGCTCTCGAGAAGGACCACGAACTCGTCCCCGCCGACCCGGCTCACGAGGTCGTTCGAGCGCACGCAGTGGCGCAGGCGCATGGCGATGGTCTTGAGCACCTCGTCTCCGGCGCGGTGGCCGAGGCTGTCGTTGATGCCCTTGAAATTGTCGATGTCCAGGTAAATGAGCGCGAGCCGCTTCCCGCTGTGCCGGGTGCCCTCGAGCGCCCGCTCCAGGCCGTCCTCGAACAGGTCCCGGTTCGGCAGCCCGGTGAGCGGATCGTGATGCGCCTTGTGCGCGAGCTCCTGCTCGAGCACTTTGCGGTCCGAGATGTCGACCGCGAGGATGAATAGCCCGGCCACCCTGCCGTCATCCTCCATGTGCGGCACGTAGACGTTATGCAGGTAGTGGCTGCGCCGGTTCGCGGTCACCGTGCGGTCGTGCATTGTGCGGCGCCCCGCCAGCGCCTCGTCGATGTGGGGCTTGGCCTCCGCGTACTTCGCGCCCAGGACTTCGCGCATGGTGCGCCCGATCATCTGCTCGGGCGCGAGCCCGAACAGGGTCTCGTAGGCGCGGTTGGCGAAGCGGTAGATCTCGTTTGCGTCGACGTAAGCGATCAGTGCCGGGACATGGTCGATGACCAGCCTCAGCTGGTCGGCGATGCGCTTCGGATCCGGTTCGCTCATGGACGCGGTTCGGTTGACCCCAGTCGATATCGATTTTCGCCTCGGAGACGAAATTTGGTCTAGTCTTACTTTGGTCTAGTCTTACGAAACGGAGGTCGCGCGATGGCCTCGAACCGGATTGTGGCGTTCGTTCTCGCGGGCGGCGAAGGCACGCGCCTGCGCCCGCTGACGCGCGAGCGCGCCAAGCCGGCGCTGGGCTTCGCCTGCGGCTACCGCCTGATCGACTTCGTCCTCAGCAACCTGGTCAACTCGGGCGTCGACCCGATCTACGTCCTGGCCCAGTACAAGCCGGACTCCGTCCTCGAGCACATCGCTGCGGCCTGGGGCCCGCGCGTCAAGGTGCTGCTGCCGCGCTCGGGCAACGGCCAGGGTTACACGGGCACGGCAACTGCGGTGCAGCAGAACATGGATGCGGCGGAGCGCGCCAGGCCGGACCTGGTCGCGGTGTTCGCCGCCGACCACGTCTACCGCATGGACGTGCGCCAGATGGCGGCCTTTCACCGCGCGCGCCGGGCGCAGGTGAGCGTGGCGGCGGTGGCGGTGCCGATCGAGTGCGCGCACGCCTTCGGCATCGTCGTCGCGCGGCGCGACGGAAGGGTGAGCGAGTTCCAGGAAAAGCCGCAGCGGCCTCGGCCGCTGTCGGGCGACCCGAGCCATGCCTACGTGTCGATGGGAAACTACCTGTTCGATCCCGGCGTGCTGGCGCAGGCGCTGCGCGAGATGCAACAACGCGGCGGCACCGACTTCGGCCGCGACGTCCTGCCGTACCTGCCGGCGGGCTACCGCGTGTTCGCCTACGACTTGGCCGAGAACGTGCTGCCCGGCGTGCGCCCCTACGAGGAGCCGGCCTACTGGCGCGACGTCGGCACGCTGCCGGCGCTGATCGCGGCGCGGCGGGACGTCCAGGGCGCGCGCCCGCGCTTCAAGCTGCGCAACCCGAGCTGGCCGATCCACGGCCACGCCGACGAAACCCGCGGCGCCGTCTAGGCTGCGCCCGGAGCGCGGCCGAGGGTACACTTGGCCGCATGGGCGATTATCCGGCAATCACGCTGCGGCTCCTGGTGGCGCTTGTGTTCGGCGGGCTGGTGGGGCTGGAGCGCAGCTACCACGGCCGCCCGGCAGGCTTTCGAACCCACTCGCTGGTGTGCCTCGGGTCGGCCCTGCTGATGCTCGTCACCGTCTATGAGGGGCAGTGGTTCGGGCCGCACGTCACGGGGCGAACGACGATCGACCCGACCCGCATGGCGCAGGGGATCATGACCGGGATCGGCTTTCTCGGCGCCGGCGTGATCATGAAGGAAGGCCTGTCGGTGCGCGGGCTGACTACCGCGGCGTCGATCTGGGTCACCGCGGCGATCGGCACGCTGGTCGGGATCGGCTTTTACTTCCCCGCCGCGCTGGCCACCGCTCTGACGCTCGGCACGCTGTCGGTGTTCCGCTGGCTCGAGAGCCGCATGCCGACCCAGTCCTACGCGCACTTCACGCTGCGCTTCGCGCGCGAGGCACCGATGTCGGAGGCCGAGCTGCGCGGGCTGGTCGCGAGTTTCAATTTCACTATCGCCAACCTGAGCTACCGCCTGACCGACGACGGGCGGCACTTCGAGTACCGCATGATGATCCGCACGCTCGAGCCGGACAACCTGCGCCGCCTGTCCGAGGCCCTAATGCGGACAACGGCGGTACTCGAGTTCCGCATCTCGCCCACCGGGGACTGACCACGTGCAGGAGCGCATCGGGCGCGCCGCGGCGCTGCTCTGGCTCGCCGGCAGCGGCCTGCGCCTCTCGATCCTGGCGGTGCCGCCGGTCATCACGCTCATCCGGGGTGAGTTCGGGCTGAACGCGACTCAGGTCGGCCTGCTCGGCAGCATTCCGCCCGCGCTGTTCGCGCTCGCCGCCCTGCTGGGCTCGCTGCTTGTCGCGCGCCTGGGCGTGAAGGGGGCGCTGGTCGGCGGCCTGCTGATTGTCGCCGCCGGTTCGGCGCTGCGCGGCCTGAGCGGCGGCTACGGCGCGCTGCTCGCAACCACGATCGTGATGTCGGTCGGCGTGGCGATCATGCAACCGATCATGCCGAGCGCGGTGCGACTCTGGCTGCCGCGCCACATCGGACTCGGCACCGCGATCTACACCAACGGGCTGCTGGTGGGCGAGGTGCTGCCGGTGGTGCTGACGCTTCCTCTCGTGCTGCCGTGGCTGGGCGGCGGCTGGCGCACGGCGCTGGTCGCCTGGTCGCTTCCGGTGGCGGCGATCGCCGCCGCGGTCGCGCTGTTCGGACCGCATCCGCCGCCGCGCAGGGCGGCCGCGTCCCTGCCGCGCGCCGGATGGCTGCCGGACTGGCGCCGCCCGCTGGTGTGGCAGCTCGGTGCGCTCTTTTGCTGCGTCAATGCGATCTACTTCAGCGCCAACTCGTTCATCCCGATCTACCTCAAGAGCGCGGGCCGTCCGGATCTCATCAGCGCCGCGCTTACCGGGCTCAACTTCGGCCAGATTCCGGCCTCGCTGCTGCTGCTTGCCGTGGCGGGAAGGATCGAGCGGCGCGCCTGGCCGTACCTCGCGTCTGGCCTGTTGTCGCTCGCCGCGGTCGGCGGCTTGGTCTTCATGGTCGGCGCGGCGACGCCGTGGTGGGCGGCGCTGCTCGGGTTCTCGGATTCGTCCGCGCTCATTATCGGGCTGACCCTGCCGGCGCTGCTGTGCGAGCCCGAGGACGTCGCGCCCACCGCCGCGGGTACGTTCGCGCTGAGCTACGGCGGCGCCGTGCTGCTCTCGATCGTGAGCGGCGCCGCCTGGGATCTCACGGGATGGCCCGCGCTCGCGTTCGCGCCGCTGGCCGCCTGCGCGGCGGGGCTCGCGGCGAGCGCCTGGTGGATGCGCGCGAGGGGCGAGCTGCGCTGATTTTGACTTTTGCCGCCGGTGCGCTTAGCTTGCCCGGTCATGCACGAGCTCCTGATCCGTGGCGCCACGCTGTATGACGGCAGCGGCGCGCCGGGCCGCCGCGCGGACGTGGCGGTCGCGGGCGGGCGTATCGCGGCGGTCGGGCGGGTGAAGGACGGCGCGCGGCGCACGCTGGACGCCGACGGCCTGGCGCTGATGCCGGGCATCGTCGACGTGCACACGCACTACGACGCG
>DAHVFK010000550.1 GCA_027317055.1 Betaproteobacteria bacterium
GTCCTACGCCGAGCAGCAGGCGCAGCTCTGGATGGCGCTCGCGGGCGGACCCGGGGCAGCGCCGCTGGTTGCGCCGGAGCCGGGCGACCGGCGCTTCGCGGCCAAGGCCTGGCGCGAGGACGCGTTCTACGACTACCTGCGGCAGTCCTATCTGCTTTCGGCGCGCTACTTCACCGAGCTGGTGGAAGGCGCGCAGCTCCAGCCTGCGGCCAAGGACCGGATGCGCTTCGCGGTGCGGCAATGGCTCGACGCCATGTCGCCAGCGAATTTCGTCGCCACCAATCCCGAGGCGCTGCGGCGCGCGCTCGATACCCGGGGCGAAAGCCTCGCCCGGGGACTGGCGAACCTGATCGCGGACTCGCACAAGGGGCGCCTGAGCCAGACCGACGAGTCCGCCTTCGAGGTGGGGCGAAACCTGGCGACCGCTCCGGGGCGCGTGGTGTACGAGAACCCGCTCATGCAGCTGGTGCAGTACGCGCCGTCCAGCGCGCAGGTGGGCAAGCGCCCGCTGGTGATGGTTCCGCCGTGCATCAACAAGTTCTACATCCTCGATCTGCAGCCCGAGAATTCGTTCGTGCGCTACGCGGTCGACGCCGGGCACACCGTGTTCATGGTCTCGTGGCGCAACGTCGGTCCCGAGCAGGGGGCGCTGACCTGGGACGACTACATCGAGCAGGGCGTGCTGCAGGCGCTGCGGGTGGCGCGCGAGATCGCCGCCAGCGACCGGGTCAACGCGCTCGGCTTCTGCGTTGGCGGCACGCTGCTCGGCGCGGCGCTGGCGGTGCTGGCGGGCAAGAACGAAGAACTGGTCGAGAGCGTTACCTACCTCACCACGATGCTCGACTTCAGCGAGACCGGCCAGATCGGGCTGTTCGTCGACGAGGCGAGTCTCGCCGCGCGCGAAGCGCAGATCGGCGGCGGCGGAGTTTTCCCTGGCTCGGACCTGGCGTTCATGTTCTCGAGCCTGCGCGCGAACGACCTGGTGTGGCCCTACGTGGTCAACAACTACCTGCTGGGAGGCACGCCGGCCGCGTTCGACCTGCTGTACTGGAACGCCGACAGCACCAACCTGCCCGGGCCGATGTACTGCTACTACGTGCGCAACACCTATCTCGAAAACCGGCTGCGCGTGCCGGGCGCGCTCACCAGCTGCGGCGTCCCGGTCGACCTGGGCAAAGTGGACCGGCCGTCGTTCATCCTCGCCACGCGCGAGGACCACATCGTGCCGTGGCGCTCGGCCTACCGTTCGATCGGCCTGCTCGGGGGCGAGAAGACCTTCCTGCTGGGCGCCAGCGGACACGTCGCCGGGGTGATCAACCCGGCGGCCAAGAACCGGCGCAGCTATTGGCGCGCAACCGCCTATCCCGAGGATCCGCAGACCTGGCTGGCGCAGGCCGAAGAGCACCCGGGCAGCTGGTGGACGCAGTGGGCCGAGTGGATGAAGCAACACAAGGGCGGCGCGCGCAAGGCGCGGGCGCGCCCCGGCAACCGCAAGCACAAGGCGACCGAGCCGGCGCCCGGCCGCTACGTGAAGCAACGAGCGAACAAGGAGGCTTGAAATGGAAGAGATCTTCATCGTAGGCGCGGCGCGGACCGCGATCGGCAAGTTCAGCGGAACGCTCGCCAAGACCCCGGCCACGCAGCTCGGCGCGCACGTGATCCGCAAGCTGCTCGAGCGCACCGGCATCGCCCCGGAGCAGGTCTCGGAAGTGATCATGGGGCAGGTCCTGGCCGCTGGCTCGGGCCAGAACCCGGCGCGCCAGGCGGCGATCGGCGCCGGCCTGCCCGACATGATCCCGGCCATGACCATCAACAAGGTCTGCGGCTCGGGGCTCAAGGCGGCGATGCTCGGCGCGCAGTCGATCGCCAACGGCGACGCCGACATCGTGATCGCGGGCGGACAGGAGTCGATGAGCCTCGCGCCGCACGTGCTGATGGGCTCGCGCGACGGCTACCGCATGGGCGATGCCAAGATGATCGACTCGATGATCGTCGACGGCCTGTGGGACGTCTACAACCAGTACCACATGGGAGTCACGGCGGAGAACGTGGCCAAGGAGTACGCGGTGACGCGCGAGGCGCAGGACGAGTTCGCGCTCGCCTCGCAGCAAAAGACCGAAGCGGCGCAGAAGGCGGGCAAGTTCAAGCAGGAGATCATTCCGTTCGAGATCGCGTCGCGCAAAGGCACGGTAGTGTTCTGCGACGACGAGTTCCCACGCCACGGCGCCACGCTCGACTCGCTCAAGAGCCTGAAGCCAGCGTTCGACAAGGCCGGCAGCGTCACCGCCGGCAACGCCTCGGGCATCAACG
>DAHVFK010000551.1 GCA_027317055.1 Betaproteobacteria bacterium
GCCCACAGCATCACGTCATGATTGGCCAGGTGGTCGGTGATACCGTTGAAGCCATCGGCGATCGACGAGCAGGAGACGCACCCTGCCTTGTAGTCGGGCCCGAACATGAAATGGTAGACCAGCAGCTGCGAACGCCCCTTAAAAAGTTCCGTCAGGGAGGCGCTTCCTGCATCGGTGTCGAACCGGTAATCCTTGTCGATTCGGACCCATGGCAGTGCCTGGCGTTGACATGCGAGCTCGTCACTATGCCGGGTGAGCTCCTTCTCCGCCTTGAGTAATTGCAATCGCGCCTGCAGCCACTCTTCATGTGTTCCGGTGATGTGTGTAGTCATGGTCTGTTGCTCCTATTAAGTGAATGATCGTTTGCCGTCAGCTCTGTTTCGGCTACGACACGACTATTTAAGGTCATGAGATACACTAGTCCCCGGCATCAAACAGCGTGAGTAACAAGTGTGGCGTGATAAAAAATGGACTCGCTGATTACGGCCGCTGCGCGTGCCCTCGCACAAGGTGATGTACTAGGTGCGCTGAAGCGTGTCGCCCTGCGTAACGATGCCCCGGCGCTGGCCCTGCGGGGCATCGCGATGGCGCGACTCGGCGATTTCGAGCGCGCCAAGACCCTGCTGCAACGCGCCGCGCGAGCCTTCAGCCCCAAAGAGGCGGTTGCCCGCGCCCGATGCGCAGTCGCATTGGCTGAAATTGCGCTGGTGTCGCGTGACCTGGGCGGGTCCGCCAAGATCCTGGACACTGCTCGGGAGGTTTTGGAAACGCACCAGGACTACTTGAATGCGGCGCATGCGCGGCTGCTTCAGGTCCGCCGACTGGTGTTGATCGGCGAACTGGATGAAGCGGAACGGCAATTGGATCGCCTCGATCCGTCGCCCTTTATCCCGGTATCGCGGGCCGCCTATGAACTGGCAGCGGCCGGAATCGCCATTCGGCGTGTGCGTGCGACGCTGGCGGAAAGGGCGCTCGCACGGGCCAAAAACGCGGCGCAAGCAGCGGGGATCAGCGCCTTGGTGGCGGAGATCGAAGCGGCGGCACTCGGATTGAAATCCCCCGCTGCGCGCTTGATTTCGCGCGGATCGGACCAGCCGCTCGCGCTGGCGGAGGTGGAGAATCTGCTCACCTCGAACCTGGTCATCGTGGACGCGTGTCGCCACCTCGTGCGTCACGAGAACGTTGTAATTCCGCTTGCGAGCCGCCCGGTGCTTTTTACACTCGCGCGAGCACTCGCTGAGGCCTGGCCAGGCGACGTGTCGCGGAGCGCGCTGATCGCACGCGCCTTTCGTGGCAGGCAGGCCGATGAATCCCATCGGGCGAGACTGCGCGTCGAGATGGGCCGACTTCGCAGGACATTGCGGTCTGTCGCCGTCATCCATGCGACGCAGGACGGGTTCGCATGGGTGACGCGGCGGAATAAACGTGTCGTGGTGCTGGCGCAACCGTTTGAGGGGGACAACGCGGCCTTGTTGGCGCTGCTTTCGGACGGCGAATCATGGTCCAGTTCGGCGCTCGGGCTGGCCCTGGGAGCCAGCCAGCGCACCATACAACGCGGTTTGGACTCGTTGTCGGAAGCCGGCAAAGTCCAGTCATTCGGCCGTGGGCCGGCGCGCCGCTGGACGGCGCCGGCTTTGCCCGGGATCACGACCACTTTGTTACTCCCGGTTTTCTCGCCGGGCGACTAAACTGGATGACATGAAAAAATCGTCAGCCGATATCGTGCGTGAATACGGCTCGTTCCCGGGGGCCGACAGAGTGAATGGCGTCACCTATGACGGCAGGCTCGTTTGGTCTGCCACGGGCGATAAATTGATAGCCATTGATCCGAAATCCGGCAAGGTGCTCCGCACGCTGAATGTAGCGGCTCACGCGGGCACGGCATTCGATGGCAAGCATCTGTATCAAATCGCCGAGGACCGCATCCAAAAAATTGATCCTGCAACCGGTCGTGTACTGGGCACCATTCCGGCGCCGGGCGCGGGCGGGGACTCCGGTCTTGCATGGGCTGAAGGCACGCTTTGGGTGGGTCATCACCGGGGCCGGAAGATCCGGCAGATCGACCCAGAAACCGGGGTGATTCTTCGCACCATCGAGTCAGATCGCTTTGTCACCGGCGTCACCTGGACCGACGGAGAACTTTGGCACGGCACGTGGGAAGGCGATGAAAGCGAGGTGAGACGCGTTGATCCGGCGACAGGGAAAGTGCTGGAGCGGATCGAGATGCCGCCCGGCACTGGAGTCTCGGGGCTCGAATCCGATGGCAAAAATCAATTCTTTTGCGGCGGTGGAGGTAGCGG
>DAHVFK010000552.1 GCA_027317055.1 Betaproteobacteria bacterium
CCGTTGGACAGCGTCGCGATGACGAAGTCGCGCTTGAGGCGGCGCAACCCGCCGCGCGCGTCGCGCCAGGGCTTGAGGCGGTGCCAGGCGCGGTTGAAGTGCTCGATCTCGGCCGGTGACAGGCCCACGATGCCGAACTGCTTCAGCAGCTCGTCCAGGATCAGGCGGTGCAGCGCATCGATCGTGGTCCACGGCAACTCGCCGGCGCGCACCCTGGCCATCGCGGGGCGGTAACCGGCGCGCCAGGCGTCGGCAAATGCGGGCCACTTGACGCGCAGTTCGTGCGCGCGCCCGAGGCGGCGGCCTTCGGCAATGATCGATCCGCGCCAGTCGACGACCGTACCGAAGACGTCGAACAAGAGGGCTTTCACCGCGGGCGCCGTATCGCGCATCGTACGGCTATTCTAGTGGTTCGACCTGCGCTTCACCAGACTTTGACGCACGGACCGCTGTACATCACCGGTCCGGTCGGCGCGCCGGTGGGCGAGCCGCCCATCGGCTCGAGGCTGACCGCGAGCATGGGGACGTCGCCGAGCGATCGATCCGCCACCGCATGCAGCGGCAGCATCGTCTTGTCGCCCTTGCCAACCATGCCGAGCGATTTCGGCGCTTGTCCCGCGGGCATGATGGCCCACAGCTCGAGGCTCCTGTCGGGCACGTTGATCGAAGGATCGAGCGTCTTGACCCAGAGCTGGTCGGAGGTGCGGCTCGCCGCCGCGACCAGCATCGGCTTGTGCGTCTTGGGATCCGAGAGCACCGCGAGGTAGGTCGCGGGCATCTCGTTCGACGGCACGCGCAGCACGATCGGCGCGGGCGCGGGTTGCGGCGCGCCCGGCCCGAGCGCGACCAGGACGAACAGCAGGCCGGCGGCGGCGCCGCTCGCGGCCAGCCCGAGGCCGCGCCAGAAAGCGAGGCTGTACCACAGGCTTGCGCCGGCAGGCGCTGTTCCCAGGCGCGCCTCGATGGCGCGCCACAGCCGCGCGGGGGGGCGCACCGGCTGCACCGTCTGCGCCAGAGGATCGAGCCGCGCTGCCCACTGCTCGGCGCGGCGCGCGAGCGCGGCGTCCTGCGCCAGCCAGCGCCGGAAGCGCGCGCGCGCGGGCCCGCGCAGCGTGCCGAGCGCGTACTCCGCCGCCAGCCTCTCTTGCAGTTCCGGTTTGTCGCGGTAGCGCACGCGTCCTCCGTCCGCCTAGACGGCCTCGGCCAGGCAGGCCTTGAGCCGCAGCAGGCCACGGCGCACCCAGGTCTTGACCGTGCCGAGCGGCTGGCGCAGGTGGCTCGCGAGCTCGGTGTGCGACAGGCCGTCGTAGAAGGCGAGCGCAATCGCCTGGCGTTGCCGTGCTTCGAGCGCCTGCAGGCAGCGTGCGAGCGCCTGTGCGTCCTTGCTCCGCTCGAGTTCGGCAAGCGGCCCAGGGTTGTCGCTCATTGTGTTGTCTATCATCTCGCCGTCACTGTCACTCACTTCCAGCCTGGGCTTGCGCAGCCGGTCCAGACAGCGGTTGCGCACGATGCTGGTCATCCAGGTCATCGGCGCGGAAAGCCCGGGATGGAATTCGCGCGCGTGCTGCCAGATGCTGACGTAGCAGTCCTGCAGGACTTCCTCTGCCCAGTCCCGCCTCCTCAATATACGCAGCGCAACCCCGAACAGTTTCGCCGAGCTGTCCCGGTACAGGCGCGAAAACGCCTGCCGGTCGCCTTGCCCGCACGCCGCCAGCAGCGTTGCGAGCGGGTCCGTCGCAGCGGCCACTCAGGCCCTCTTCTTCTTCTGGTGGCGCCACTGCACGTCGCCGCGCCCGGCGTGGCGGTTGAGCGCGCGCCCGGCTACGAACAGCAGGTCCGAAAGCCGGTTGAGGTACTGGCGCGCCCGCTCGCCGACCGCTTCGCGCCGGCCCAGCGCAACCAGGCTGCGCTCGGCGCGCCGGCACACCGCACGCGCAAGATGCGCGGCCGCTGCGGCGCGCGAGCCGCCCGGCAGGATGAACTCCTTGAGCGGCGGCAGCCCGGCGTTCCACGCGTCGAGCCAGGCGTCGAGCCGCGCGACGTGCGCCTCGCCGACCATTTCGTGGCCGGGGATGCTCGTTTCGCCGCCGAGGTCCTCGCGGCCAACACCGCCGACCTCGAGCGCGGCCGCGCGGACGGGCTCTCCGGCTCCGTCCTCGACCGCCTGACGCTCACGGACGCCCGCCTGCAAGCCATCGCCGGCGACGTCCGCCACGTGGCGCGGCTGCCCGACCCCGTCGGCGAGACCACGGAGATGCGCACGCTGCCGAACGGCCTGATGGTCGGCAAGATG
>DAHVFK010000553.1 GCA_027317055.1 Betaproteobacteria bacterium
GCCTGCGGGTGATCGAGGACGCGGCGCAGAGCATGGGCTCGAGCTGGAAGGGAAGGCGCGTCGGCAGCTTCGGCGACCTGGCGTGCTTCTCGTTCCACGCCAACAAGAACATGACCACCGCCGAGGGCGGCTGCCTGGTGCTGAACGACGAGGCCGAGGCCGCGCGCTGCGAGCGCCTGCGGCTGCAGGGCGTGCTGCGCCTGCCCGGCGGCGAGATCGAGGTCGAGGAGCCCGGCGCCAAGATGAACCTGACCGACGTCGCGGCGCGCATCGGCCTGGGCCAGCTCGAGCGGCTGGAGGAATTCAACGCGCGCCGGCGCGAGCTCGCGCGGCGCTACTTCGAGCGCCTCGACCCCGCGCTCGGCTGCGGCCTGCCGCCGGCGGACTTCGGGCAGTCGAACTGGCACATGTTCCAGGTCCTGCTTCCGCTCGAGCGCATGACGATCGGCCGCGCGCGCTTCATCGAGCTGATGCACGCGCGCGGCATCGGCGTCGGGGTGCACTACCCGGCGATGCACCTGTTCCGGCTCTACCGCGCGCAGGGCTGGAAGGCGGGCGACTTCCCGCACGCCGAGCGCGTCGGCGCGAGCATCGCCACGCTGCCGCTGTTCCCGGCCATGCGCGAGGCCGACGTCGACCGCGTCTGCGCGGCGCTCGGTGATATCCTTGCCGCTCACCGCCGCTAGAAGCGCGGCCCGATCCCGATGCAGGCCCCCCAGCTCTCAGTCGTCATTCCGGTATACAACGAGGAGGAAGGCCTCGCGGCGCTGTTCGCGCGCCTGTATCCCGCGCTCGACGCGCTGGGGCTCTCCTACGAGGTGATCTTCGTCGACGACGGCAGCCGCGACCGCTCGGCGGCGATCCTGCGCGAGCAGTTCGACAGGCGCCCCGAAGTCACGCGCGTGGTGCTGCTGGCGGGCAACTTCGGCCAGCACCCGGCGATCCTGGCCGGGTTCGCGCACTGCCGCGGCGAGCGCGTGGTGACGCTCGACGCCGACCTGCAGAACCCGCCCGAGGAAATCGGCAAGCTGCTCGCCCGGATGGACCAGGGCGCGGACTATGTCGGCGGGGTGCGGCGCCAGCGCCAGGACAGCTGGCTGCGGCGCGCGCCCTCGCGCCTGATGAACCGGCTGCGCGAGCGCATCACCAGCATCCGCATGACCGACCAGGGCTGCATGCTGCGCGCCTACAGCCGCGAGGTGATCGACGCGCTCAACAAGTGCCGCGAGACCAACACCTTCATTCCCGCGCTGGCCTACACCTTCGCCCGCCGCCCGGCCGAAATCGAGGTGGCGCACGAGGAGCGCGCGGCGGGCATCTCGAAGTATTCGCTGTTCAAGCTGATCGCGCTCAATTTCGACCTGATGACCGGCTTCTCGATCGCGCCGCTGCGGTTCTTCTCGGTGCTGGGTATGCTGATCGCCGCCGGCTCGGTGCTGCTGTACCTGGTGGTGATGGCCGAGCGCATGCTGCTCGCGGGCAGCCTGCGCGAGGCGCTCGCGGCGCTGTGGGACCGCGATATCCTGGCCTACTTCCTGATCGGGCTGCAGCTGTTCGGCATCGGCCTGCTGGGCGAGTACGTCGGCCGCATCTACGAGGAAGTGCGCCAGCGCCCGCGCTACGTGGTGGGTGCCGTCCTGCAGCGCGAGGAATGACGCGCGCGGTCGTCTTCGCCTACCACAATGTCGGGGTGCGCTGCCTCGCGACCCTGCTCGCGCACGGGGTCGAGGTGCCGCTGGTGGTGACGCAGCACGACTCGCCGGGCGAGAACATCTGGTTCGCGAGCGTCGCCGAGTTCGCCGCCGAGCACGCCCTCGAGACCGCTTTTCCGGAAGACCCGAACGAGCCCGGCTTCGCCGCGCGGGTGGAGGCGCTCGCGCCGGATTTCCTGTTCTCGTTCTACTACCGCCGCATGCTCGGCGCGCGGCTGCTGGCGGCGCCCGCGCGCGGCGCGCTCAACCTGCACGGCTCGCTGCTGCCCAGGTACCGCGGCCGCGCGCCGGTCAACTGGGCCGTGATCAAGGGCGAGCGCGAGACCGGCGCGAGCCTGCACTACATGACCGAGAAGCCCGACGCGGGCGCGGTCGTCGGCCGGCAACGGGTGCCGATCCTGCCGGACGACACGGCGCGCGAGGTGTTCGACAAGGTCACCCTCGCGGCCGAGCTGGTGCTCGATGCCGTGCTGCCCGGGCTGCTCGCCGGGCGCGCGCCGGGCGTGGCGCAGGACCTCGCCGCCGGCAGCTACTTCGGCGGCCGGCGCCCCGAGGACGGCCGCATCGACTGGTCGAAGAG
>DAHVFK010000554.1 GCA_027317055.1 Betaproteobacteria bacterium
CGCCAGGTCGAAGCGATCAAGGTTCATCACCTTGTCCCACGCCACCACGAAGTCCCGCACGAACTTTTCCTTCGCGTCCGCGCTGGCATAGACCTCGGCGAGGGCCCGCAGCTGCGAGTTGGAGCCGAACACCAGGTCAACCCGCGTGCCTGTCCACTTGACCTTCCCCGTCTTGCGGTCGCGCCCCTCGAACAGATCTTTCGCGTCCGAGACCGGTTTCCACTCCGTGCGCATGTCGAGCAGGTTGACGAAGAAGTCGTTGCTTAGCGCCTCGGGCCTGGAGGTGAGCACGCCGTGCCTGGCGCCGCCGACGTTGGTCCCCAGCATGCGCATGCCGCCGACGAGGACCGTCATCTCGGGCGCCGTGAGCGTCAGGAGCTGTGCCTTGTCGATAAGCATGGCCTCGGCGGTGACCGTGTACTTGGCGTTCAGATAGTTGCGGAAGCCGTCGGCGATCGGCTCGAGCACGGCGAAGGACTCGACGTCGGTCTGCGCCTGCGAGGCGTCCATGCGGCCGGGCCTGAATGACAGCTTCACGTTGACGCCGGCCTTGTTCGCGGCCTGCTCGACGCCCGCGCAGCCCGCGAGCACGATCAGGTCGGCGAGCGACAGCTTCTTGCCGCCCTTGGCCTTCCTGTTGAAGTCGGCCTGGATGCCCTCGAGCGTCTTCAGCACCTTCGCGAGCTGTGCCGGCTGGTTCGCCGCCCAGTCCTTCTGCGGGGCGAGCCGGATGCGCGCGCCGTTGGCGCCGCCGCGCTTGTCGGAACCGCGGAAGGTGGACGCCGACGCCCAGGCCGTCGATACGAGTTGCGCCACTGACAGCTTCGAGGCGCGGACCTTCTTCTTGAGTTCGGCGATTTCCTTCGCGCCGATAAGCTTGTGATTGAGCGCCGGAATCGGATCCTGCCAGATCAGCTCTTCCTTCGGCACTTCCGGTCCCAGGTAGCGCGCGCGCGGGCCCATGTCGCGGTGCGTCAGCTTGTACCAGGCGCGCGCGAAGGCATCGGCGAAGGCCTGCGGGTCTTCGAGGAACTTGCGCGAGATCTTGCCGAATTCCGGATCGAAGCGCAGCGTCAGGTCGGTGGTCAGCATGGTCGGCTTGTGTTTCTTGTTCGGATCGTGCGCGTCGGGAATGATCTCCGGCGCGTTCTTCGCCACCCACTGCTTGTTGCCGGCGGGCGACTTGGTCAGCTCCCATTCGTACTTGAACAGGTTCTCGAGGAAGTTGTTGCTCCACAGCGCCGGGGTCCTGGTCCAGGTCACTTCGAGGCCGCTGGAGATCGTGTCGGCGCCGTGTCCCGAGCGGTAGTCGCTCATCCAGCCCAGGCCCTGCGCTTGCAGCGGCGCGGCTTCCGGCTCGGGCCCCTTGTGCGATTCCGGGGCGGCGCCATGGCACTTGCCGAAGCTATGGCCGCCCGCGATGAGGGCGACGGTTTCCTCGTCGTTCATCGCCATGCGGCCGAAGGTGGCACGGATGTCCTTGGCGGCGGCCATGTAGTCGCCGCTGGCGTTCGGGCCTTCAGGGTTGACGTAAATCAGGCCCATGTGGGTGGCACCGAACGGTGGCTGCAGATCGCGCTCGCCGCTGAAGCGCATGTCGTCTTTCAGCCAGGCGAGCTCGTCACCCCAGTTCACGTCGTCGTCCGGCTCCCAGACGTCGGCACGGCCGCCGCCGAAGCCGAAGGTCCTGAAGCCCATCGACTCCAGCGCGACGTTGCCGGCGAGAACGATGAGATCGCCCCAGGAGATGGCCGCGCCGTACTTCTGCTTGATCGGCCACAGCAGGCGGCGCGACTTGTCGATGTTGACGTTGTCCGGCCAGCTGTTGAGCGGGGCGAAGCGCTGCTGGCCGCGGCCGATGCCGCCTCGGCCGTCATCGATGCGGTAGGTGCCGGCGGCGTGCCACGCCATGCGGATGAATTGCGGCCCGTAGTGGCCGAAATCCGCCGGCCACCAGTCCTGCGAGTCGGTCATCAGCTTGACCAGGTCCTTCTTCAGCGCCTTGTAGTCGAGGCTCTTGAATTCCTTCGCGTAGTTGAATCCCTCGCCCATCGGGTCGGACTTCGAGGAATGCTGGTGCAGCAGTTCCAGCCGCAGCTGGTTCGGCCACCAGTCCCGGTTCGTCCTGCCGAGGCCGGCGGTGTGGTTGAACGGGCACTTCGTTTCGGTTGCCATGAGTTCTCTACCTCTTGTGGTTCAGCGGGCTCATTAGAGGCCGAAATCCGCCCATCGTGAAATTGATTGTCGCGATGCCGCCGATTGGCGCCCCCTATCCGGCCGCGTCAGCCTGG
>DAHVFK010000555.1 GCA_027317055.1 Betaproteobacteria bacterium
GTGCTGGCAAAGCAATTGCGCCGGCGCTTTCCGCAGGTCACCGTCGCCGAAGGCGACGCGGCACACCTGGGCCGGTATCTGGAATCTCAGCCGGTGCGCGCAGTCGTTTCGGGTTTGCCGCTGCGCTCTTTGCCGCGGGCCACCGTACGCACGATCATGTCGAGCGTCGAAGACGCTCTGGCCCCGGGTGGCATGTTCATTCAATTCACCTACAACTTGCGCGCCCCGATCGTCGAAGTGCCAAGAGATTTCAGCAAGGTGGCGTCGAGCATCGTGTGGCTCAACCTTCCGCCCGCCCGCGTCGACGTGTTCCTTAGCCGCCCGCGCTGAGCGGGCTTGCTCTTAAGTCAGACTTAATCTTGCGGCGAATAAAGTCACGGCGCGAGAAAGAAAACCGTCTTGAGGGCTACGTCGATGCTAGTGAACATTCGATTGCCGATCGTTCTGGCGCTCGTGCTGGCAAGCGCGAGCCTGATCGTGCCGGTTGCGGCGCACGCGCAGGCGGCTCCCTTGCCGCCAGAGAAGCATCCGCCGGGCGACATTCCCGACACGCAGGTGTTCGTAAACCATCGCTCGCCGCTCGGCTTCACGCTCAAGGTGCCTGAGGGCTGGGCGCGCCGCGTCACGCCTGACGGCGTGAGCTTCACCAGTGCCTACGACGGCGTCGCGGTCAGCGTGACGCGTGTTGCGGCCGCGCCGAGCGTCGAGAGCGTGAAGCCGGAGCAGGCCGCCGCGCTGCGCAGGGCACCGGCGGCGGTGCGCATCGCGAAAATCGCCGCGGTGAGCCTGCCGGCGGGGCCGGCGGTGCTGATTTCCTACAGCTCCAACTCGGAGCCCAACCCGGTGACCGGCAAGGCGATCCGGCTGGAGAACGAGCAATACCTCTTCTGGAAAGACGGCAAGCTGGCCACCCTCACGCTCTACGCGCCCTACGGCGCCGATAACGTCGATCAGTGGCGGCTGATGTCGCGCAGCTTGCGGTGGCGCTAGAGCGGGCGATCGAGGCGGTCGATCTGTACCGCTTCTTCCATGCCGGCGAAGCCGAAACCCTGGCGCTGCGCGGTGCGAGCCTGTGGGTCGAGCCGGGCGAGATCGTGGCGCTGGTCGGGCCTTCGGGCAGCGGCAAGTCGACGCTGCTGAACTGCCTCGCCGGGCTCGACGAGCCCGACGGCGGATACGTGATGCTCAAGGGCGAGCGGCTCACGCGCCGGCCGGAAGCGGAGCGCGCGCGCCGCCGCGCGGCCTTCATCGGCATCCTGCTGCAAGCGGACAACCTGTTCGAGACGCTGTCACTGGCCGACAACCTGCGCCTGCAGATGGATCTGGCGCGCAAGCCCGATGCGGCGCGCCTCGACATGCTGCTCGAGCGCCTGGGGCTGGCGCAGCGGCGCGGCGCGCTGCCGGGACAGCTCTCGGGCGGCGAGCTCGCGCGCGCGGGCTTGGCGGTCGCGCTCGCCGCGGCGCCCGTGGTCCTGCTCGCCGACGAGCCCACCGGCGAAGTGGACGCCGCGACCGAAGCGCTGGTGCTCGATTTCTTCGACGAGCAGCGCAAGGCCGGCGTGGCAGCGCTTATCGCCACCCACAGCCAGGCGCTGGCGGCGCGCGCCACCCGGGTCGTCACGATCGAGGACGGAAGGATCGGCAATGGCCGCAGCGCTGGTTGAAGCGAGCGCCGTCGCGCGCAACTTCCTGCTCGGCGGACAGGTGGTCGAGGCGCTGCGCCCGGCCTCGTTCCGCGTCCTGCCGCGCGATCGCATTGCGCTGGTGGGCCCTTCGGGCAGCGGCAAGTCCACCCTGCTGCACCTGATGGCGGACCTCGATGCGCCAAGCAGCGGCCGCATAAGCTGGCCGGCGCTCGGCGCGCACGGCGCATTGCGCCCGGTGAAGATCGGCATGGTGTTCCAGGCCTCGAGCCTGCTGCCGATGCTCGATCTGGCCGAGAACGTCGCGCTGCCGCTGCTGCTCGAAGGGCATACGCAGGGCGCTCGCGCGCGTGCGCTCGATGCGCTCGAGGCGGTCGGGCTCGGCGGCCTGGCCGACAAGCTGCCCGAGGAGCTCTCGGGCGGCCAGGCGCAGCGAGTCGGTCTGGCGCGCGCGCTGGTGGCCCGCCCGGCGCTCATTCTGGCCGACGAGCCGACCGGACAGCTCGACCACGCCACCGCGCAGCGCGTGTTCTACGAATTGCTCGCGGCGCTCGAAGGCAGCGATACGGCGCTGGTGGTCGCCACCCACGATGCGGCGATCGCGGCGCGCCTGCGCTCGGTCTGGCGCATCCACCACGGCGTG
>DAHVFK010000556.1 GCA_027317055.1 Betaproteobacteria bacterium
GGCGAAGACCGCGCAGCACAAGAACCTCGTCACCAAGGCGCTCGGCATCGATCCGAGCGTCGAGCCCGAGATCCGTGAATACCGCACGGCGCCGGGCGACATCTACCTGCTGTGCTCGGACGGCCTGTGCGACATGGTGAGCGACGAGGACATCGGCATGGCGCTCGAAGCGCTCGGCGCGAACCTCGATCTGGCGGCTCAGCAGCTGGTGCAGATGGCCAACGACAACGGGGGGCGCGATAACGTTTCGGTTATACTCGTACGCATCCTGCGGGAGTACCCCGCCGCCCGCGGCGTTATGGCCAAGTTCTTTGCATGGTTAAAATAACCCCCAGGGGTCAGCTATGGCGAAACTGATACTCAGCATGGACGGGCTGGTGCTCAAGGAGATCCCCTTGGTGAAGGAGCGCACCACCATCGGCCGCAAGCCGCACAACGACATTCAGATCGACAATCTGGCGGTCAGCGGCGAGCACGCGGTGATCGTCACGATCCTGAACGACTCGTTCCTGGAAGACCTGGGCAGCACGAACGGCACGCTGGTGAACGGAAACGCGGTCAAGAAGCACTTCCTGCAGAACAACGACATCGTCGAGCTGGGCAAGTACAAGCTGAAGTACCTCGCCGAGCCGGGCCAGCAGCCCGCCGCCACGGCGGCCGATTTCGAGAAGACCATGGTGCTGCGGCCCTCCGCGATGAAGGCCGCGCAGGATCAGGCGCGCTCCATGGCCGGCGCCGCGCATGCCCAGCCGCAGGCGGCCGAGGCGGCGCGGGCGAGCGCGGCGCAGCACGCGGCCGCGAGCGCCGCTTCCACCGGCACGGCGAGCGCTGCGGAAAAGGAAATGGGTCCGGCGGCGTTCGCCGCGACGGCTACCTCGCCGGCTCCTGCGGCGACACCGGCCGCCCCGGCGGCTGCAAAATCGGGGCAGATCCTCGGCGCGATCCAGATCCTGTCGGGCGGCAACGCGGGCAAGGAGCTCGAGCTTGCCAAACCGCTGACGACGCTCGGCAAGCCTGGCGTGCAGGTCGCGGTCCTGACGCGCCGTCCGCAGGGCTACTTCATCACGCACGTCGAGGGCGCCAAGCAGCCCACCATCAACGGGCAATCGATCGGCGCGGCGCCGCACATGCTCAAGGACCACGACGTGATCGAGATCGCCGGCGTCAAGATGGAGTACTTCGTCAAGAGCTGACCCGCCAGGGTCCGCTCGGTGTTCGCCCCGGCCCTCCAACGGCCAACCCCCGACCGCCGGAGGCCGTTTGAAACAGCATATCGTTCGGATCGCCGTCGGGCTGGCGATCATGCTGTTCTTCGCGGGCCACGCGGCGCGCTTCTACAACGTCGCGCTGATCACCCAGCTCGACAACATCATCTACGACGCGCGCATGCGGCTCACCATGCCGGGCACGGTCGACCCGCGCATCGTGATCCTCGATTTCGACGAGAAGAGCCTGCAGCAGGTCGGGCGCTGGCCCTGGCCGCGCGACATCATGGCGCGCCTGATCGACAAGCTGTTCGACAAGTACGGCGTGGCCCTGCTCGGCTTCGACGTCGTGTTCGCGGAGGCCGACTACTCGTCGGGCATCCGCGCGCTGGACGAACTGGCGCAGAACCAGCTCAAGCAGGTGCCGGGGTTCCAGGAGCTTTACGCGCGCATGCGCCCCGGGCTGGACAACGACGGGCTGTTCGCGAAGGCGATCAAGGGCCGGCCGGTGGTGCTGGGCTATTACTTCAACAGCGAGAAAGACGCGCGCCGTACGGGGGCCATCCCGGCGCCGGTGCTGCCGAAGGGCACCTTCTCCGGGCGCAACAACGGCTTCACCAGCTGGGTCGGCTACGGCGGCAACCTGCCGCAGTTCCAGAACAACGCCGCCGCCGCGGGGCACTTCAATCCGGTGGTGGACTTCGACGGCGTGGTGCGCAGGGTGCCGATGCTCGCCGAGCTGGACGGGGCCTACTACGAGTCGCTGTCGCTCGCGATGCTGCGCACGCTGATCGCGCTCAAGGATGGCGGCAAGTTTCCCAAGGTGCAGCCGGGCTTCGCGCCGGATTCGATGCTCAACAAGGGCTATGCCGGGCTGGAATGGCTGCAGGTAGGCCGGGTGCGGATTCCGGTCGACGACACCGCGAGCGCGCTGATTCCCTTCCGCGGCGGGAAGAACAGCTTTCCCTACCTATCGCTCGCCGACGTGCTGTTCGATCGCGTCAAGCCGGACGCGCTCAAGGGCAAGATCGCGCTGGTGGGGACCACCGCGCCCGGGCTGCTCGACCTGCGCTCGACG
>DAHVFK010000557.1 GCA_027317055.1 Betaproteobacteria bacterium
TGTACGTTCTGTCGGGTCATCCGACGCTCGTCACCGATGGCGGCGAAACGCCGCTCCATCCCGGCATGTGCATGGGGTTCAAGGGCGGAGACCCCGACGGCCATCATCTGGTGAACCGGACCAAGGAAGACGTCGTGTACCTGGAGATCGGAGACCGTCTGCCGGGCGATTCGGCGGAGTATCCGGACGACGATCTGCGGGTGGCGATGGGGCCGGACGGCAAGTGGCAGTTCCGGCACAAGGACGGGACGCCTTATTGATGGCCGGCGCATCCGACGAGCGGCTTGATGGGTCGCCCCCCGCTTCGACAAAGGCCTCAAGCGGCCGGGCGCGGCGGGCCTAAACGTACGCCTTGCGCAATTCGATTACGGATTTAGGGTTACGCACCGCTAATCGACAAAAGTTAAGTTTGCTAGATTAACGGCGCCGTAGTAACCTAGGTTCTCGGAGCTTTAATCGACATTACCACTTTATTATCGATTAAAGGCCACTGCGCTTGAAACGCTAATCGAGGGGATTCGGATGAACCCGATGCAGTCCAGTGCCGGAAGGACCCAGCAGGTACCCGACGGGTACTTGGCGTTCTTCCCCAATCCCCTCCCGCCGCATCCGGTGCTCGCCCTGGACGATGAAGGTATGTTGGCGCTTACTAAGGCGGAGTTCGAGCTGGGCAGGCTCGCCCAGATGGCGAAGTCGATTCCGAACCCCGACCTGTTCGCCGGAATGTATGTGCGCCGCGAGGCGATCCTCAGCTCGGAGATCGAGAACATCTCGTGCACGCTCGACGAGGTACTCGAATACGAAGCCGACACCGATCACGTCCAGAGCAAGGCGGTGGAAAAGGTCGTCAAGTACGTACGGGCCTTCCACGGGGGACTGGCGCATCTTACGCAGACAAGCAAGATCGACTCGGTGCTGCTCAGGGATCTGCACGGCATTCTTCTGCAAGGGGAAGAAGAGGGAAATCCCGGCAGCTTCCGGCCGCGGCAGAACTGGATAGGGCGCGCAGGCTCGAGCGCCGCGGAGGCCGATTACGTTCCGCCTCCCGAGCAGGAGATGTATCAGGCGCTCGGCAATCTGGAGTATTTCGTCAACGAGCATCAGAGCCCGATGGCGCCGCTGGTTCGATGCGCGCTCGCGCACGCACAGTTCGAGACGATTCACCCGTTCACCGACGGCAACGGCCGGATCGGACGGCTCCTGATCGCCCTGATCCTTTGCCAGATGAAGAAGCTGGAGCAACCGCTGCTCTACATCAGCCTTTATCTGCTCGAAAACCGGGCCGAGTACTACGAGCGCCTGACCGGGATCCGGGCAAAGGGCGACTGGCTCGGCTGGATCAAGTTCTTCCTGCTCGGAATCGAGCTGACCGCGAAAGAAGCGGTCGGCGTGTCCGAAAGACTGGTTGCGCTTCAGGCCGATATGAACACGCTCGTCCAAGGCCAGCGTCGCGGTCCGCAACTGCTCCGCCTGCTCTACGAATCTCCGATCATCGACGCCCGCGGCGTGAAGCGACACCTCGACGTCACTCTGGATACGGCGATCGCCCGACTGCAGAAGTTCGAACAACTGGGAATCGTGCGCGAAATCACCGGCCGCAAGCGCGGGCGCGTGTACCGCTTCGATCGCTACATAGATAGCCTGGACGACGGATGGAGCGCGCGCAAGGCCCTGGTGCGTGCCGCGTCCGCGCCGGTTGCGGGGCGCTAGCCCGGCAGCCAGCCGAAGTCGAGCGGCCGCGCGCGGTGGGCGGTGAAATCGTCGGCGAACATGGGGCGGCCGAACAGGTCGCCCTGCAGGTAGTCGCAGCCCATGGAGGCGAGCAGCGCGGCCTGCTCGCGCGTCTCGACGCCTTCGGCGACGGTCAGCATGTTGAGGCTGCGCGCCAGCGAGACGATGGTGCGCGCGATGGATTCGTCGGCGGGGTGCTCGGTGACGTTGCGCACGAAGCTCTGGTCGATCTTGAGGCGGTCGATCTGGAAGCGGCGCAGGTAGGCGAGGCTCGAGTAGCCGGTGCCGAAGTCGTCCAGGCTGAGCCGCACGCCGAGGGCCTTGAGGCGCGCGAGGATCGACTCGACCTCGACGCTGCCGACGATGAGCAGGCTCTCGGTCAGCTCGAGCTCGACCTGCGAGGCCGGCAGGCCGGCGCCGGTTTCGCGCACGTGGAACAGGGTCGCGTGCGCGTTCTGCATCAGGCTCTCGGCGTCGCGTGCGTCGGCGGGCCAGGTCGCGTAGCCGCAGGAGAAGGTCGGGTTGAGCACCTTGCCGTCGACGGTATAGGAG
>DAHVFK010000558.1 GCA_027317055.1 Betaproteobacteria bacterium
ATTCCCATGCGCGCGGCGAGCGCCGCCGCCGACTCGAAATTGCCCTGCCAATCCAGCCAGCGCCGCACCGGCTCGTAGTGCTGCGGCGCCACCATGCCCAGATCCGGCAGCCGCGCGAACGCCTCCAGCACGCTGGCGACGATTGCGGGCGAGCCCCTCACGAATCCCCTCATTTTTTTGACCCGCTAGGCCCGATTCGCGCGTCTTCTGTACACCTCCGGAAGCAGCGGCGGAGGGGTACGTATGATGGTGCAGGCGGAGCGGTCGCGCGTGCGTTTTGGCGATGTTCGTGGCTTCATCGGTGAGCTGTATGGGCATGATCTGCACGCCAAGCGGGTCGATGCGCTGGCCGGCGCCACGCTCGGCGTGATGGCCGCCGCTTCGCTGGCGGTGGCGATGATCGGCCAGGCCCTGGCGCTGGCGCGAGGGCTGGTCACCAAGCATGCGGTCAAGCAGGTGGACCGGCTGTTTAGCAACGGCGCCATCGACGTGTGGGACAGCTTCGCCCGCTGGGTGCCGCACCAGATCGGCACCCGCCACGACGTGCTGGTGGCAATGGACTGGACCGACTTCGACCGCGACGGCCAGTCGACGCTGGTGCTGAGCCTGGTGACGGGGCACGGCCGCGCGGCGCCGCTGATCTGGCTGACCGTCTGGAAGGACGAGATCGCGACCCGCCGCAACGATTACGAGGATGCCTGCCTGCGCCGTCTCGCCGAGACGATCCCGCCGGAATGCCGCGTGACCATCCTCGCCGATCGCGGGTTCGGCGACCAGAAGCTGTTCGCGTTCATGGGCGAGTTGGGGTTCGGCTACGTCATCCGCTTCCGCGGCAACATCCGCGTCACCGACGGCGACGGCCAGAGCAAGCCGGCGGCCGAATGGGTGGGCCGCGGCGGGCGGGCGCGCAAGCTCCGCCACGCCCGGGTCACGGCGGAAGGGCGGCAAGTCGGGGCTGTCGTATGCGTGCATGCCAAGGGGATGAAGGAACCATGGTGCCTTGCCGCGAGCGACCCGGAGGCGTCGGCCGCCGTGCGGGTCAACCACTATGCCCGCCGATGGACGATCGAGCCGCAGTTCCGCGACACCAAGGACCTGCGCTTCGGAATGGGGCTGTCGGCAACGCGCATCGGCGAGCCGATGCGGCGCGACCGGCTGTTGCTGGTCAGCGCGTTCGCGGTCGCGTTGCTGACACTGCTCGGCACGGTGGGCGAGCGCCTGGGCATGGACCGGTTGCTCAAGTCCAACACCAGCAAGACGCGCACGCACTCGCTGTTCCGGCAAGGCTGCATGCTCTACGAACTGATCCCCACCATGCCCGAGCATCGGCTCACGCCGCTCATGCAGGCATTCGCAACGGCGGTGTCACAGGCAGGAGAGTTCGGCGCGGTTCTCGCTATAGCGTAATGAGGGGATGTTTGAGGCAGCGCGCTCGAACCGTACCCAGTCGCTGCGCTGCGGCCAGTCGATCGGATAGAGCCAGCGCAAGGTAGGGTGTGTGTGGACATCGGGTAATCGCGGCGGAGAGCATGGATGGTCATGATGCCGCGATCCGGGCGCTGACGCCCGGTCCTCGCACCAGGGAAGGCTGTGCAGTGACCCGATTTGTAGGCTTGGACGTTTCGCAGAAGCTGACCGCTATCTGTGTCGTCGATGAAACCGGTCGCCGGCTGTGGCGCGGCCAGTGTGCCACCGACCCCGACCAGATTGAGCGGGCAGTGAGGGGGCATGCGGGAGAGGACGCGCATGTCGGGCTGGAGACGGGTCCGATGACGCCGTGGCTGGTGCACGAGCTGCGCGGCCGAGGGCTCACCATCATCTGCCTCGACGCGAGGCACGCGAGTGCAGCGCTCAAGATGCAGATGAACAAGACCGACCAGAACGACGCCGAAGGTTTGGCGCAGATCATGCGCACCGGATGGTTCCGGTCTGTGCACGTGAAGTCGCTCGACGCGCACCGGGCGCGCGCCCTGCTCGGTGCACGGGCTCAGCTCGTCGGCATGACGACCCGATTGTCGAACCATATGCGGGGCGTGCTCAAGACATTCGGCCTGTTGCCGGGCGCCATGCGTGGCCTGCCGTTCGACCGGCGCGTCGAAGCCTTGCTCGCCGACCGCGCCGACTTGGCGCCCATCGTTCGGCCCATGCTGGCGGCTTGGCGGCAGCTGCGCGAGCAGACTGCCGCATTCGACAAAGCGGTGCGTGCGTTGGCGAAGGCGAGCCCGGCCTGCCGGCTTCTGATGAGCGTGCCTGGCATCGGGGTCTTGTCCGT
>DAHVFK010000559.1 GCA_027317055.1 Betaproteobacteria bacterium
AAGGGCCTCAACATCTTCAACACCAAGTACGTGCTGGCGCGCGCCGACACCGCGACCGACGCCGACTACCTCGCCATCGACCGCGTCGTGGCGCACGAGTACTTCCACAACTGGACCGGCGACCGGGTCACCTGCCGCGACTGGTTCCAGCTCTCGCTCAAGGAAGGCCTGACGGTGTTCCGCGACCAGGAGTACGGCGCCGACACCTACTCGCGCGCGGTGACGCGCATCGCCGAGGTGCGCATGCTGCGCGCGGCGCAGTTCCCCGAGGACGCCGGGCCGATGGCGCACCCGGTGCGGCCGCAGTCGTACATGGAAATCCGCAACTTCTATACCATGACGGTGTACGAAAAAGGCGCGGAAGTGGTACGCATGCAGCACACGCTGCTGGGCGAGGAGCGCTTCCAGAAGGGAATGAAGCTCTACTTCGAGCGCCACGACGGCCAGGCGGTGACCTGCGACGACTTCGTGCAGGCGATGCAGGACGCGAGCGGCGTCGACCTGGCCCAGTTCAGACGCTGGTACGACGTCGCCGGCACCCCGGTGCTCGACTGCCGCGGCGAGTACGCCGGCGGCACCTTCACGCTGCACGTGAAGCAGTCGATGAACCCGCCCTTCCACATCCCGCTTGCGGTGAAGATCGGAAATCAGGAAGAAGTTCTTTCGATCCGTTCTCTTGAAGAAACATTCGAATTCAAGAATTTGAAGTCGAGACCGGTTCCGTCTCTCCTACGCGGCTTCTCCGCGCCGGTGATCCTGAACTATCCGTACACCGAGGCCGAGCTGATCGGGCTCATGGCCGAGGACGACGACGCGTTCAACCGCTGGGAGGCGGGCCAGCGGCTGATGGCGGCCATCATCCTCGAGCGCACGGGCGAGCCGTCGCAGGAATTCGTCGCTGCCTGCGCGCGCCTGCTCGCGCAAAGCGCGGCCGACCCCGCGTTCGCCGCCGAGGCCCTCGCGCTGCCCTCGGAATCCTTCCTCGCCGAGCAGATGGAGGTGGTCGACCCCGACGCGCTGCACGCGGCGCGCAACGCGCTTCGGCGGCGCATCGCCGAGGCGCTGCGCGGGCCGCTGCTCGACGCCTACCGCGCCAACGAGACCAAGGGCCCCTACTCGCCCGACGCCGCCTCGGCGGGCCGCCGCGCGCTGAGAAACCTGTGCCTGGGCTTCCTGATGGAGCTCGCCGACGACGAGGCGCGCGCGCTGTGCCTCGCGCAGTACGAGCGCGCGGACAACATGACCGAGTCGTTCGCCGCACTCGCCCTGCTCGCCAACTGCGACTGCCCCGAGCGCAAACCCGCGCTCGAGCGCTTCTACGAAAAATGGCGCGACGAATCGCTGGTGGTCGACAAGTGGCTCTCGGTGCAGGCGACTTCGCGCCTGCCCGGCACGCTCGCCCGCGTGCGCGAGTTGCTCGCCCACCCGGCGTTCGACATCCGGGTGCCGAACAAGGTCTATTCCCTGATCCGCGCCTTCGCCGCCAACCACGTGCGCTTTCACGCCGCCGACGGCGCGGGCTACGCCTTCCTCGCCGACCAGGTGCTGGCGCTCGACAAGCTCAACCCGCAGGTCGCGGCGCGCATGGCACGCGGCTTCGACCGCTGGAAGCGCTTCGACCCGGCACGCCAGGCGCTCGCCGGGGCGCAACTCGCGCGCATCCGCGACGCCGAAGGGCTTTCGCGCGACGTAGCCGAGATCGTCACCAAAGCGCTGGCGTGAGCACGCTCACGGTCGCAATCTTCGCGACCGTCTACCTCGGGATGATCGTCGGCGGGCTGCCGTTCCTGCAGCTCGACCGCGCCGGCGTGGCGCTGCTGGGCGCGATCGCGCTGGTCGGGCTCGAGATCATGACCCCCGAGCAGGCGGCGCGCGCGGTGCACCTGCCGACGCTGCTGCTGCTGTTCTCGTTCATGGTGATCTCGGCCCAGATGCGCCTGGGCGGGTTCTACACCTGGGTCACGCAGCGCATCGCCGCGCTGCCGCTCTCGCCGCCGGCGCTGCTCGGCGCTGCGATGCTCGCGGTCGCCGCGCTCTCGGCGGTGTTCAGCAACGACGTGGTCTGCCTCGCGATCGCGCCGGTGCTGATCCAGGCCTGCCTGCGGCGCCGCCTCGATCCGGTGCCGTTCCTGCTCGCGCTCGCCTGCGCGGCGAACGTCGGCTCGGCGGCGACCCTGATCGGCAACCCGCAGAACATGCTGATCGGGCAGAAGCTCGGCCTGTCCTTCCGCGGCTACTTCCTCGAGGCAATCGTGCCCGTCGCGCTCGGCC
>DAHVFK010000055.1 GCA_027317055.1 Betaproteobacteria bacterium
CGAAAGGCCGAGCAGCCGAACCCGCGTATCGCGCCGTCCGAGCCACCAGCCCGTCGCGGCGAGCAGGGGCAGGCCCGGGGTGGCCCAGTTCCACAGCCGCGTCAGGTCCGACGTGCGCTCGGCGAGAATGTGGAGGCTCGGCAGGTCGATGGCGCTTCTCAGCTGGATGTGCCAATTCCAGAAGAATTCCGCGACGCGGTGCGCGGGGTCGATGGCGTCGGCGCCAAACAGTCCGTACGAGGTGTGGCCCTGGATGCCGCCCAGCAGCAGGGGCCAGCCGAGGCCGAGCGGGAGCGCGAACGACAGATACCCGGCGCCGAGCACGAACAGGTTGCGGTAGCGCTGCGGACCGCGCGCGACCGAAACGATCCACGGCAGGGCGAACAGCGCGTGCGGCAGGGGATTGTGGAGAATCAGCGCGAAGGACCCCGCAAGACCCGCCGCGAACAGGCGCGGTTTCGTCCTTTCGAGCAGCAACCAGGCGAACGCCAGGTTGAAGAGCAGGTGCGCGGGCATCGAGAAATAGCTGATCGACATGGCCGTGAACCCGGGCGACGCGATTGCGAGCAGCATCGCCCAGCCGCCGGCGCGGGGCTCTCCGCTCAGGCGCACTGCGAGGCGGCCCATGAGCACCAGGGCGAGCGAGGCGAGCAGGGGATTGCAGGCCCAGGGCGCGTGCAGCAGGCTGAACGGCACGAGCAGCAGCGCGAACCCCGGCCAATAGGCGGAGGCGACTTGTCCGGTCGAGAACGACGCGTACAGGAATCGGTTTACGTAGTCCGGCGCGATCAGGTGTCCGATCAGGTCCGGCGGAAATTGCCCGGTGAGCCGTCCGGCGGCGAAAACCCGACTCTGGAACAGCGCCGCGTATTCGTCCTGGGCAAGAGGATGATTGTGCTCGACGTAGAGCGTGCCGAGGCAAAGCAAGACGAAAGTGATGGCCGCGGTGCGCCATGGATGGCGGGAGACGGCGTCCACGAATCCGAGCGCCGCGCTTCGCGCCGGGGCGAAGTAGGCCGCGAGCGCGATTGCGATGAGCAGCGCCGATCCGGTCAGATCCTGGGTGCGCAGAAAATACTTCGCGATCCAGAAGCGCACCGGTGCGAACGGGTAGCCCGTGTGATCGAGGATGAAGATGATCGACAGTCCGCCGATCAGCACGCACATCGCGAGCAGCCCGCGCGTGCACGGGTCGCTCGACCAGCGTGCCGGGGAAATCGGCCTGGAAATCATCCCTTGACGCACCGCGCGAGCAGCTCGGCGTAGCGCCCGGCGCAGCGCTCCCACGACCAGTTGGCCGCCGCATAGGCGGCGACCGAAGCGCGAAGCCGCTGCGCGGCGCCTCCGGCCGAGGTCAGTTGCGTGATGCGGTCCGCCCAGCGCGCGATCGCCTCCGGGCCCGAGACGTCCTCGCTGGGCAGCACGCCGGCGGCGCCGGGGCAACCGGCCGCGGTCTGGGTGTCGACCAGCGCCGGCGTGCCGCAGGCCATTGCTTCCTGCACCACCAGGGGGAAGCCCTCGCCCTGGCTCGGCAGGACCAGCAGGTCGGCAGCCTGGTAGAGCGGCGCGAGCTGGGCGCTGGTGCGCCCGCGCACGACGCTTACGTTTGGAAGCGCCCAACGCGCGGGGTCCAGAGGACCCCAGCCCGCGAACAGCCAGCGCGCATCGGGCAGCATCTGGGCCAGCCGTTGCAGCACGGGCAGGCCCTTCTTTTGCACGAAACGGCCGACAAAGAGCAGCAGCGGAACGTCCTGCCCGACACCGAGCGCGGCCCGCAGCGCCTGCCGTGCGGCGGCGTCGACCGGCCGGAAGACGCCGGTATCGACTCCGTTGAAAACCAGCTCCGGCGGCGACCTGAAGGACAGGAACCCGTCGAAATAGCGCCGGACCGAATCGCTCACGAACACCACCTGCGTGGCGCCGCCAAGCACGATGCGCCCAAGCAGACGGTAGGCGAGAAACTGCAGCGCGCGCAGCAGCGGATTGCGGTACGGGATCATGCCGACGTGTTGCGTGACGAGCACCGGACGGCCCGCAAGGCGCGCCGCGCCGTATGCCACCAGATTCGCGAGATAGAGGCAGTCGTGCAGGTGAACGGCGTTCGAATCGCGTGCCGCGCGGCTGAGGCGCCGCAACGACCCGGGCGACCACAGCGGATAGGGAAAGCCGAAGCGGCGCTCGATCGCGTTCCAGGACCGCGACGGCACGCAGTCGACCCCGGCAAGCCGGGGTGGCGCGTCGCAGTCGCTCGCGTACCAGGAGATGTCCGCGCCGTGACGCTCGGCGAGGCGCTGCGCGAGCTCGGCCGCCACGATTTCTATCCCGCCGCGATGCGCAGGAAAGTAGTGCGTGACCAGAGTGATGCGCATGCGATCAGCGCCGCAGCGCAAAGCTCCAATGGTCATTGACGAGAAAGTTCGTGGCGAGCAGAGCCAGCGTGACCACGACGCTCGCGGCCAGGTACCACAGGCCGAGCAGCGATACCAGCACGTACATGAGCCCGACGTTCGCGGCGAAGCTCGAGCCCATCGTGACGAAGTAGCGCGGCCATTCCACCGGCGCCGCGGCGCGGGGCGTGCGGAAGGTCACCAGCTTCTGCAGCCAGAAGCCCAGCGGCGTGAGCGTGAAGAACGAGATCATGGTCGATACGAGGTAGTGCACGCCGAGCACCGAAGTCAGGCTCCAGAGCACGAGCAGGTTGAGCAGCGCGCAAATTCCACCCATCACGGCGTAGGTGAAGAATTTCACGCGCGTTTGCGCGCATCGACCAGCAGGCAGCCGAATCGCTGCTGACGATCGACGCCGACGCAGGCGGAAATCGCGCCGCCCAGGGAAGCGGCTAACCAAGCCGGCAACCGCAGGCGGCGTTTGCGCAATCGAAGCGCGCGCTGAATCTCGATCGGCTGCATGCGTTCGCCGACGACGGCGTACAGGATCCCGGCGGTGAAGCGTGACAGGGTTTCCCAGCGCTGCACCTCCGGGGCGGTCAGATAGGCGACCGCGCGGGTAATATCGATGCCGTGCCGCCCCAGGCACTCGCGCCATTGTTCTTCGCTCCAGTAGCGGCGGTGCGCGCAGCGCCGGTCGATGCGCTCAAGATATCGCCTCCGATCGCTCCAGGGTAGCAACGGCCCCGCGAGACAGGCGTGGAAGTCCGAGGCAGGAACGGTGAAGAGAAATGCTCCGCCGGGTCGAAGCACCCGCGACACCTCCGCGACGACCGGCTCGATGTCGTCGATGTGCTCCAGGACAGAATTCGAGTAGACGAAATCGAAGCTGCCGTCGCCCTCGGGCACGCGATCGCCCGGGGTCGTGTGGACGCGCCGGTAGACCCCGCTCTCGAGTGCGTCGCGCGTCTCGAGCGGGTCGACATCCACCCCGACCAGGGAAGGCGAGGCCCCGCACGAGTCGCGCAGGATGCGCATCAGCTTGCCGTCGCCGCAGCCGAGGTCCATGCCTTCCCCCGCGGGCAGGCCGTAATCAATGACGACGGAGAGCTCGATCGCGCGCCACCAGCTGGTCGCCGGCTGAAACGGGTTCTCGCTAAGCAGGCTGCGCAAGAGGGCGCGGCTCGTCGTCATCCGGTGAGTCGCTCGGCGCGATCGATGACCTCGTGCTGCATGCGCAGGACCGCGAGCGCGTCCTGGCCCGAGATTCCGTCGGGCGGGGTCCTGGTTCTGACCGCCGCCGCGAAGCGGCGGAAGACTTCTTCGTTGCCGTAGTGCAGCGCGCCGGCGAGATGGCGCGGGCCGCTGAGCAAGTGCTGCGCCCAGTGCGACAGGGTGGCGGAGATCGAGGTTCTCAGGACCGGCCAGGTGCTGTGCAGGCCGTCGTTCGGAAGCGCGAGATAGATATCGCGGAAGACGTCGACGTCGCCGAGCCGGTGCTCGCCGGCGACCGATACGTGCCACTCACTGAGCGGAGCTTCGAATGCCATGTCGAGCTTGACCGGGATGGAGGCGCTCCCGGCGGCGTAATGCACGGAGATCCATGCTGGCGTGCGCTTGCCGGTGGTGCTCGGGTGCACTTCGGCGCGCAGGAACCGCAGCGGCGCCGGCGCCAGCGCGCGCAGAAGGTAGAACATGTGTGGGCTCTCGTCGTAAAACAGGCCGAGCGGAAGCTCATCGTACCAGGATGGAAGCCGGCGCAAGGGATTGCCCAGCTGCTGCGCGTGGATGAACCGCAGCGCCCCGTAGCGCCCTGCCTGCAGGTCCCCGATCAGCCGGCGCGTCGAGCGCGCGAACTGGAAGTTGTGAACGATGGCCAGGACGAGCTTCTTCTCGCGCGCGAGCGACACGAGCTCTTCACCGTCGGCGGGATCCATGACGAACGGCTTCTCGGTCAGCACGTGCCGGCCGAGGGCGAGCGCTTCGCGGATCAATGCCGCGTGCGAGCCGGGGCTCGTCCCGACGACGAAGGCTTCGACCTCGTCGAGCCACGGCACGTCCGCCAGCCGATTTCCCGCGTGCTGACGGCGCAGGCCCAGGCGCCGCGCGACCGCGCCGGCGTGATCAGGCCGGCGATCGATCACCCCGACGACATCGAACGCGCGGTCGCGCCGCATGACCGGCAGGTGCCGGTGCAGGCTTACCCATCCCAGACCGACTGCCGCCACACGAAGGGGCGTCGGCGCGTTTGATGTCGACACGCAATTGGCCGATCAGGTAAAGCGTCGAGAATACCGCAAACCCTGTGATTGTTCGAACCCGACGGCCGCGGGAAATCGATTCGTTTCGGGCAAGCGCTAGAGCGCCTCGATCTCGCGCGCGCTCGCCCGCGGCGGCGAGCAGCAGACGGTCCGCGGCCATCGCCACGTACGCCAAGGCCGCAGTCTAGGCGGCGACGGCAGTGTAGGTATCGATGCCGCTGCGCAGGAGTAGGCTGGTCAACATCGCCGCGACGAGTAGCACATGTACGGCACGGATCATCGTGCCGGCTGCTCGGACCATCATTGCCCTGATACTACTCGAAGCGCCGTGCTTCTACCCGACTGAGCCGTGACAGCTAGCCCGGACGCCCAAGCATGACTACGCTGCCGTCTGTGAAGATGACGCGCCAGCCGTCGTCCCGGAGGTGCGGCATGCGCCGGATCCCCTGGTCGAAGTCCCGCTGCAGCAGGAGAATGTAGTCGACGTGATAGCGGGCGATAAATGCCTTGAGCGCGCGCTCGTCGCTGTTCAGACGCAGCAGTTCGAGGAAGTATTTCTCGCCGTAGACGTCCACCCGAGAATCTATTGCCGGGCGCAAGCGAGGGTAGTAGCGGTAAATCAACTCGGAGCCAAGCGCGTACGAATTCAGTACGTTGCCGCGCAGCTGCGGGCGGTCGAGGTATTCGACCAGCAGCAGCGAAAAATTGTTCGAAATCACATGATACGGAAAGCCGCCGTACAGGTTGCCGTAGCGCACGACCAGGCCCACGCACGCCACGACAAGCGCGAGCACTGCTCCGCGCACGACGCGCAGCGGTTCCAGGCGCGAGGCGATCCCTCGAATCGCCGCGGAAAGAGGATAGACGGACACAACGGCGAAGAACGCGATGTGGCGCGACGTGCCCAACGCAAGGTAGCCGAAAGCGAGCAATAGCAGCCAGCCTGAGACGGGAACTTCTCTCCGGCCGAAGTAAAGCACCACCGCCGAGAAGGCGAGGAAAAGCATGAATGCCCAGAAACCCCGCGAGCCGACGAACAGGCCATGCAGAGTCGGCGTCCACTCGTAGATGTACGAGCGCACAAAGGCCGCGTTCTCAAGGTCCCAGGCAAACCGGAACAACTGCGCGCCGTACGGATTCAACAGCATGACGAGGGCCAACAGAACGGCGCAAATCAAATACGGCCGGGCGGCATGGGCTGACGCCTGGAGCCGACTGTTCTTCGTCGAGGCGAAGGCTTCGGTCGCGGCGCCCGCCGCGAAGGCGGCGGCAAGGACCAGCGCGACAGGAAACGAGCCGTGAATGTTGGCCCAGAGGAGCGCTACTGGCACGCAGGCCGCCAGATAGCGCCACCTGCCGCTAGCACGGAATTCGACCAGCAGGCCTAGGATGATGACGGTGAAAAAAAGCGCGAACAGCTCCGGTCGAAGATAGTAGCGGAAGTTCTCCGTCGCCATGGCGGCGAGCGACACAACGAGTGACGCAAACAGGCTTCCGCTCAGACGGAAGGACATGCGCCAGCAGAGGCCGAACAGGGCGAGACCGAGCAGGCCCTTCACGAAGATGAGATTGCGGTGGCCCAGCCAGTGATCGAGCAAGTAGAACGCGAGCGACGACAGCCACTCGTGCGCATGGAAGGGGAATTGGCTCGCCTCGGTGAACGGAAAGAGCGCGGTGCGCGGAATCTCGCCGTCCGTCCAGATGATGTGGCCGATCGCCGCATGCAGCCAGAGATCGTTCGTTCCCGGCGGGACGAAGGTCAGTAGGGCGATGAGGGCTATCGCCGCTGCCACGGTGCCCGCCCTGAGCCAGGATTCGGATCTACTCATGGCGCAGGGCGCCGACCAGGCCGACGACCACTTCGTCGCCCTCCTTGAGTGCGCCGCCGAGCACCTCGGTGCTCGTGCCGTTGCTCAGTCCCAGACGCAGGTCGACCGGCTGCAGCTCGCCGTGCGCCAGGATCCAGACACGGCTTCCCGCCGTCGCGCCGGGAGGGTGGAAGCGCAACGCGGCATCGGGCACCTTGAGCGCGTCTTCGCGCTGATCGACCACAATGCGCGCATCGGCCGTCATCCCCGGCAGCAGCGCGAGATCGGGGTTTGCCGCCGCAATCAGCACCGTATACCTGACGCTGCTTCGCACATTGCGCGGTGACTTCCGGATTTGCCTGATTTCGCCAGTGAAGCTGCGGCGGGGAAACGCGTCGACCGTGAAGCTTGCGTGCTGGCCGATTTTGAGCCGGCCGATGTCGGTCTGGTCGACGGCTGCCTCGACCTGCATGTCGTGCAGGTCCTGCGCGATGACGAACAGCGCCGGGGCTTGCGCACCCGCGGCGACGGTCTGTCCCGCGTCCACGTTGCGCAGGATGACGGTGCCGTCGACCGGCGCCCGGATGGTCGTGCGCTCGAGATCCGCCTGCGCCTGCTGCAGCAGGGCCTGGCGCTGCTCGACTGCGGCAAGCGCGCTTGCGACGCGGGCCTTGCTGACCCTGATTTGCGCCGCGAGCAGTCTGCTCTTGCTGCGTCCCGCCTCGGTCCGCTGCGCCTCGAGCTGAGAGCGGGCGAGCGCGACCGCGCTGTTGGCGGCATCGAGATCGGCGCGCGCCTGGTTCCGGCGCAGCTCATAGCCGGAGGGGTCGATGCGTGCGAGCACCGCGCCTGTCTTCACCGGCGTGTTGAAGTCGGCGTAGATCTCCGTCACCTGGCCGGAAATCCGGGACCCGACCTGCACGGTCGAGACGGCATTCAGCGTGCCGCTCGCCACCACCACCGCCTGCAGCGGCCCGCGCTCTACCCGCGCGGTGCGGTAGCGCGGCGCGCCATCGCCCTGGCGCGCCTGGTACCAGGCGTAGCCCGCCGCGGCAACGGCGAGCACGACGACGATGCCGACGATGCGGCCGGGGCGGGTACGGGGGATCATGGCAGGAGGCTCACTAGCCCTCCTTATACAGCGATGCCCCCGTTTCCGTCGACGCCGATCAGGCGCGGCAGGTTCAGCTTGAGCGGCGGGATGGTCCTGCGCTCGCGCAGGTAGCGCGACACGACCTCCCAGATCGGCTCGCCGCTCGCGCCTTGCGCCACCGGGGCCCAGCCGGCGACCTTGTATTTCCTGCCGGCTTCGATCGGCTTGCCCGCGAGTCGCATGTCGGTGATGCGCGAGCCAATGGTCGCGTGCGGGACGCAGGCGTAGGTCATGCCGCCCACGCGCACCATGTCGCCGCCCTGCTGAAGGTAGGGATCCGGGTTGAACAGGTTGTCGCAGATGTCCTCGAGGACCGACTTGATCTGCTTGCCGGTCATCTCGGTAAGGGTACTGTAGGGGTAGGTGATCGCGGTCTGGTCCATGACGTGCTCGAAGGTGATCGCATCGCCGGGCAGCAGCGAGGTGCCCCAGCGAAAGCCGGGCGAGAAGGCGAGCTCGGCGCCCTTGACCGCCATGGACGCGTCGAGGATCAGCTGGTCGAAGCTGCCGTTGAAATTGCCGCGGCGGTAGAGCAGGCCCTCGGTGAGGGCGAGCTTCTCCTCCAGCTTGGCCCGATACGGCGCGCGCACCGACTCGATGTAGGCCGCCATCGCGGCGTCGGCCGGCAGCAGGTTGGCGAACACCGGCAGCAGCCGGTAGCGGTAGTCCGCGATCGCGCCGCCCTTGACCTCGAGGTCCATGACCGCGACGAACTTGCCGTTGGAGCCGGCGTTGGTGACCAGCGTCCTGCCGCCGGGATTGCTCACCACGGTAGCGCCTGGCACGCCGTCGTGCGTATGGCCGCCCAGAATGATGTCGATGCCGCGCACGCGCGTGGCGAGCTTGAGATCGACGTCCATGCCGTTGTGCGACAGCAGCACTACCACCCTGGCGCCCTTGGCGCGCACTTCGTCGATCATCTTCTGCAGGTGCCTTTCCTGGATGCCGAAGCTCCACTGGTCCATCATGTAGCGCGGATTCGCGATCGGCGTGTAGGGGAAGGCCTGGCCGATGATCGCCAGCGGCACGCCGTTCAGGCTGCGCAGCGAATACGGCTTGAACACGGGGTCCTCGAAGTCCACCGTCTTGACGTTGTGCGCGATGAACTCGATCGGCGCGAGCTCCTTGTCGACCGCCTGCTTCATGCGTGCCATGCCGTAGGTGAACTCCCAGTGCGCGGTCATCAGCTCGACGCCGAGCAGCTTCTGCGCGCCGATCATGTCGGCGCCCTGGGTCCAGAGCGAGGTCGCCGAGCCCTGCCAGCTGTCGCCGCCGTCGAGCAGCAGCGAATGCGGCCGCGCGGCGCGCAGGCGCTTGATCAGGGTGGCGATGTGCGCGAAGCCGCCCAGCTTGCCGTAGCGGCGCGCCGCGGCCTCGAAGTCAAGGCAGGTGAAGGCGTGCGCCAGCCGGCCGCCGCGCGCGATTCCGAAATGCTTCAGGAACGCCTCCCCGACCAGGTGCGGCGGCTGGCCGGCGGCGGCGCCCACCCCGATATTGAAGCTCGGCTCGCGGAAGTAGGTCGGCAGCAGCTGCGCGTGCGTGTCGGTGAGGTGCAGCAGCGAAACGTTGCCGAAGGCCGGCAGCTCATAGAGCTCGTTCGCGGCCTCGGCCGCGCTCGCGCCAGGGCGCAGGCTTGCGCCCGCGGCGGCGGCCAGCGCGAGCAGGCGCAGGAATTCGCGTCTTTGCATGGCTTAGCGACTCACAAAAAAACGGGGCTTGGCCTAGACCCTAGACCAAGCCCCTCTTGCTTCGATACCGCCCGCGGCTACTGGTTCACCGGCGAGGCCGGGTCGAGCAGGTAAGCCGTCACGTCCTTGATGTCCTGCTCGGTCAGCGAGTGCGAAGTGCCGAAGCGCGGCATCTGAGTGCACAGGTTGAAGGCTTTCGAATCGTAGATCTTGCCGTAGACGTACTTCTGGCCCTCGATCCCGGGACGCACCTTGGCGTAGTGCTTAAGGCTCGGCCCGATGGTGCCGTAAGACTCCTGCTTGGGTGAGAGCTGATGGCAGTTGTAGCAGCCGCCGCCCCGGTTCTGGCCAGGCTTTTCCTTCCAGGTCATGCCCTTGCCGCTGGAGGCGATCTTGGCGCCGCGCTTCCAGTCGCCGATGTAGTTGCCGTCCGCCGGGTAGCGGATCATTGCGAGCTGGGCGGCTTCCATCTCCTTGACGCGATGCGCGGGCGGCTTGTCGCGCGTGATGGTGCACAGATACTGCACATCGTCCTGGTCGACGCGGCTCATCACCGCCTGACCCCTGGCATGGAAGTCCCGGTGCATCACCGCCCGCACCTCCAGCAGCGTCGGGTCGGCGTAGGCGAGCTGGGCGGCGAGCAGCGCCGCCGCCAGGCCGCCGAGCAAAAGGTGAACGCTCTTGCTTTTCATGTCTTCCTCCTCAGCGCTTGGTGCCGGGGCCGTCGTACGGCTCCCCGTTGGCGGTCACCGCCAGAAACATGGTCAGGGCCACGGTCGCGTCCGAGCCGAAGGTAGGCTCGGGGAAGCGCATCTGGCGATAGCAGTCGTTCAGCCGCCACTGGAAGGTCTTCATCTGGCTGTTTGAGACCCGGTAGGCCGGCCAGGTGGCGTAGGTGCGGCGCGCGCCCGAGGGCTTGTCCAGCAGCGGCAGGGACTGCATCCGGATCCGCTTGCCCGCGACCCCGTGGCACGAGGCGCAGGAAAAGTCCCACGGCCCGGCGCGGTAGTGGAACAGCTGCCGGCCGAGCTCGTACGCGGCCTTCGCCTTCGGATTGCGGGTGCTGACCGCGATCTTGACGCCGCGCGACTTGCCGACCACGTAGGCCGCGAGGTACTCCAGCTCGGAGGGCTTGTCGGCGTTGCCGAACACGCGCTTGGTGGCCTCCTTGTAGTCGCGTCCCTGCAGCGTCACCATGCAATGGACCAGGCGCGACTCGAGGTCCATGACGCGGCCGGTGTCCGCGAAGTAGCGCGGCAGGTGCGCGTAGGCGCCCTTGAGCACGCCCGGACCCATGCCGAGGTCGCATTTCTCCAGGGATTCGTTCTTGGGCCCCTGTTTCTTCTTCCATAGGTCGGCGCCCTCGAGCTCGAACAGCTCGACCGGGCTGCCTTCTGCGAGCATCTTCTGGTACTTCTCGATCTCCTTCTTTTCGTCCTGCGCGTGGACAGGCGCTGCCGCAATGGCGAGCGCGGCCGCGGCTAGCACGGCACTCGTGCGAAGTGCGAGCATGTTTCCCCCTCCTCTCGTGATCAGGCGACTGCCGCTTCGGTCTTGTTGCTTTCGCCCTTGTTGTCGACCCAGCCGATCTCGACCATGTCGCCCTTGTTGCCGCCCTTGACGCGGAACGCGAACACCGGATTGCGCGAGATCGCCTGACTGGTTTGCGCCTTGACGACCGTCTTGCCGTTGACCTTGACGGTGATGTTCTCGATGAAATGCGCCGGCACCAGCTTGCCTTGCGCCTTGCGCAGTCCGGTTTCCATCGGATGGCTCATCAGAACCCGGATGTCGGTGTAGCTGCCCTTGAGCGTGGCGCGGATCTTCATTGGACCTGGCATGTTTTCCTCCTCTGTATCAGCCGCCGCAGCCGCCGATCGTGACCTTGACCTCCCGCATGGCGACGTAGTGCTTGCCGCCCGCTTCCGCGATGACGCGGATGTTGGAGGATTGCCCCATCTTCACGTTCAGCTTCACGTAGGGCAGCGCGCCCTCCATGAAATCGAACCTGCTGGTGAGCGGGAACGGGTTCTTGTCGATCACCACCGCGATCGATGTCGTGCCCGGCACGTGGCTGGTGATCTCCACCGGCACCACGGCGCCGTTCTCGGCGATCTCGGGCACGTCGAGGACCACTTCCTTGCTCGCCACGGCGTCGTCGGCGCCGATGATCTTGAGCGCGTCGGCCACGTCCTTCTTCCTGAACGCGTTCTCGTCCCAGGTCGCGGCCAGCACCCGCTCCGGCTTGAGCAGCCCCGCCGCCAGCGCCGCGGCCAGTGCGCCGGTGGCGCCGGCGCCGCGCAGCACTACTCTACGTCTTTCGTCCATTCGCTCCTCCTTGCGGAATATCGCCCGGATCTGGCGCCCGGGATCGAATCAATGACGGTCAAATGACCTTAACTTACGACGCGATGCTCGACAATAGTAATCCATCAAAATTACTTATTCCGCTACAACGTGCGCTACGCCGTTCACTTGCGGCGGAAGGTGCCTGACTTGCCGCCGCGCTTTTCCTCCAGGCGCATGTCGTGCATGCTCATGCCGCGATCGACCGCCTTGAGCATGTCGTAGATCGTCAACAGTCCCGCCGCGACCGCGGTGAGCGCTTCCATCTCGACCCCGGTCTGGCCGCGGCACTCGACCGTCGCATTGAGCGCGATTGACGAGCGCGCCGCGTCCGGCTCGAACTCGACCGCCACCCGCGTCAGCGCGATCGGGTGGGCAAGCGGAATGAGCTCCGAGGTGCGCTTCGCGGCCTGGATCGCCGCCACGCGCGCCACCCCGAGGACGTCGCCCTTGCGCGCGCTGCCTTCGAGCACCGTTCGCAGGGTCGCCGGGCGCATCGAGATGCGCCCGGAGGCGACCGCGACGCGGCGGGTGCGCGCCTTGGCGCCGACGTCGACCATGTGCGCGCGCCCCTGCGCATCGAAGTGGCTGAGTTTGCGCGACAGCTTTCGTTTCAGAGCGGCCTCCCGGCGGGAACTTGCCCCGGCAGCAGGTATCATAATCGCATGCGTCGTTCCGCGCCGCTGCTGCTCGCGGCCTTGATCGCCCTCGCCGTTCCCTTGCGCGCGCCCGCGCAGACCCCGAACCTGCCGGATCTGGGCGGGGCCGCGGATATCGCGCTGTCGCCGCAGGCCGAGCGGCGCCTGGGCGAGAGCATCATGCGCGACATCCGGCGCGACCCCGACTACGTCGAGGATCCGGAGATCACCGACTACCTCGACACGCTGGGCGACAAGCTGGTCGACGCGCTGCCCGGCGCGAACCAGGAGTTCGAGTTCTTCGCCGTGCGCGACCCGGCGATCAACGCCTTCGCGCTGCCCGGGGGCTTCGTCGGCGTGAACACCGGGCTGATCAATATCGCGGACAACGAGTCCGAGCTCGCTTCGGTGCTGGCGCACGAGATCACGCACGTCACCCAGCGCCACATCGCG